>CAYXFQ010000001.1:0-36056 GCA_964464345.1 uncultured Methanomassiliicoccales archaeon
CTCCGAGAACGTCTTCGACATCGACTTCCCCCCCTCTCGACTGATAATCATCGGCGGCGGCTACAAGGCGTTGGAGTTCGCCCACTTCTTCTCCGCCATCGGCACCGTCGTCACCCTGGTGGGACGGAATCCCCGCCTGCTCCCCACGGAGGAGCCGGAGGTCTCCGAGCACATGCGACGGCGCCTCTCCCGATTCATGCACATCCATCTGGACAGCGTCCCGCTGGAGTTCTCCCGCACCGCAGAGGGGAAGCGCATGGTCATGCGCCGCCGCAGCGACGGGCAGGAGAGCGAGGTGATTGCGGATGAGATATTACTCTGCGCCGGCGTGGTCAGCAACAACGACATCCTGGAGGTGGAGAAGTGCGGGGTAGAGCTCGACGACAAGGGCTTCATACTCACCGACCTCCACCTGGAGACCACCACTCCCGGCGTCTACGCCCTCGGGGACACCCTGGGCCGCACCATGTTCCGGCACACCGCCAACTATCAGGCCCTGGTGGTCTGGGAGAACCTCAACGACAGGTGGATGACCTTGGATGAGAGGGTGGTGCCCCATGCGGTCTACAGCTACCCGCGGGTGGCGTCGGTGGGGGCCACCGAGGCCGAGGCCCGCACCCGCGGCCGAGACGTCCTGATCGGCCGCTCACGCTACGAGGACAGCGCCAAGGGATATGCCATGGGGGAGCTGGACTCCTTCGTGAAGGTGGTCCTGGACCACAACAGTGGCGAGATCCTCGGCGCCACCATCTGCGGCAGCGAGGCTGACCTCATGATTCAGAGCGTGGTCTTCATGATGAACTGCGACAAGGGCACTCTCGCCCCCATTCGGCGCAGCCAGGTGATACACCCCTCGCTGATAGAAGTGCTGGACAGGGCCTTCTCCAATCTGGAGCACGACCACGAGCACTAGAGTATCCTGTCGCCCTGAAGCGAGTCGCGGGACGACTGCTCGATCAGGGCGCTTATGAACTCCGGGTCGTCATGCGGCCTCGGTATGAGGGACTGCTGCGACGCCCGTCTGTTGAGGTACCTGGTGCTGATGATGCTGGCCAGATGGGGAACCGGCGGCAGAAGGTAGAAGAATGATCCCAGCAGGCCCGCTATCTTCTTGGGGGTGCTGATCTCGTCGATCTTGCTGTTGACGGGGTCCATCAGCTCGTTGGCCCTCACCAAGCCGAGCAGGGAGCGGATGATCTGCATGTCCGCCTGCATGACCACGCCGATGCTCCAGTCGATGGCCTTGTCGATTGGCACGCTGAAGCCCACCGCGTAGGTCTCCTTGTTCAGGATGGCCTTGCGCAGGCCCTCGGCGCCCTCGCCTTTGAACTCCGTCCAGGCGTGGCCCATGGTGGGCAGGGAGTGGGCGTCGCTGGCGCCCAGGGTGGCCCAGCGGCCGATCTTGGCCGCCGCCTCCTGCGCGGTGCGGTTGGCGTAGGGGTCCACGTGCCCGGCGTTGATGGTCTCGATGGCGTCCAGGTCCAGCTCGTAGACCAGGTCGCCTATCGCAGGCACGTGCAGGCTGAAGGGGTGCGGGGCGACGGTGATGCCGCCCTGGTCCCGAATGATGTCGATGGTCTCCGCGGCGCTCAGGCCGGGAGGTATGAACTCGTTGAGGAAGAGGCCGATGACCTCGCCGTCGGCGGTGCTGACCTCCTCGCCGATGACGATCTCGATGTCATCGAAGCGACGGGCGGCCTTCTCGGCCACAAGGGCGCCCTTGATTGAGTCGTGATCGGTGATGCAGAGAACATCGTTGCCGATGTTGCGAGCATTTTTCACGACGTCCTCTGGGTGCGCAACCGATTCCGGGAAGCGCAGGGGTCCAAGCTTTCCTACGCCGGAATATCGGGTGTGCACATGCGTGTCCGCCCGCTGTAGCATAGTCCCGAATCATATTATCTCGATATAAAAGAGTATGTAAACGGCCATTTTATCCGTTCTTCCATCTAAATCTGTCAACAAGCCCTCTGGACTCTCCTTCACTGAACGCTTGACTGAGGCCAATCTGGGTCGATCATTTACCCTCCGCTATTATTGGGGGATTGCGGCAATTCTCCCCTTCGGCCCTGCCAATGTTTTATATCTCCCTCTGCGATGGGCGGCATCGCGTCCGGCGAGCTGGGCGCGACGAGGTGAGATTCCTGCTCTTGGAGGATTGGTTGCTCTATGCCCTGCTGTCCATGGTCCCCTTCTGGGAGTCTCGCTACACCATTCCCGCCATCATAGCCCTTGACCAGAGCGTGAACGTGCTCTCGGTCTACCTCTGGTGCACCGCCTTCAACATCCTGGCCATCCCGATCATCTACTTCTGCGTGGATGTGCTCTATCATCGCTGGCTGCACCGGGTGAACCCCATACGCCGGATCTACGAGTGGTGCGTGTGCAAGGTCTCCAGCAAGGAGAAGGGCACCTTGGAGAAGTGGCAGGAGCTGGGCCTCATGGTCTTCGTGGCGGTCCCCCTGCCGGCCACCGGCGTCTGGTCCGCGACCCTGCTGGCCTGGCTCTTCGAGCTGGAGTTCAAGCGCTCCTTCGTGGTCATGGCCATCGGAGCGATGATATCGGCCGGCATCACCACATTGCTGGCGCTGGGGATAGTCTCGTTCCTGTGAGCGACAAGGGCTCTCAGGCGTAGTAGTACTCGCCCTTGGACTTCTGCTCCCGGTCCAGTCGGGAGCCGGTCTTGTTGATGCGCGGGCGGTGGGTGTCGCTGTCCCGGCGGAAGGTGACGTCCACGTTCTCCAGGAAGCTGTTCATCCCCTGGCGCATGTCGAAGGGTCCGTCCCCCTTGCCGAGCACGCCCGGCTCGCCGGAGAAGACCATCATGCTGTCCGAGACCATGTCCAGGAAGTAGATGTCGTGATCGACGATGAGGGCGCTCTTGCCGGTCCTCTCCATGACGCGACGTATGGTGCGGGCGGCGTTCATCCTCTGGTTGGAGTCCAGGTAGGCGGAGGGCTCGTCCAGGAGGTAGATGTCCGCCTCTCTGGCGAGGCAGATGGCGATGGCCACCCTCTGCAGCTCTCCGCCGGAGAGGTCGCGCACGCCCTTCTCCATCAGGTGCTTCACGGCCAGGGGCTCCAGGACCTCGCTCTGGAAGTGGCTGGTCTCCATGACCTCGAAAGCGGTGCTGTAGAGCAGGTCTCTGACTCTTCCGTCAAAGTCGGCGGTGATGTACTGGGGCTTGTAGGCCACCTTGACCTCCCGCTCCAGCTCCCCCGCGTCGGGGGCTATGGCCCCGGCGAGCATCTTCACGAAGGTGGTCTTGCCGGTGGCGTTCGGCCCCACCACTCCCACCGACTCGCCGACGTGGACCTTGCCGGGGCTGACCTCCAGGCGGAAGCCCCCGAAGTCCTTCACCAGGGAGTCGTAGGACACCATCTCGTTGGTGATCCAGTCCCCCCGCGGCGGCGAGGCCTCGAATGCTATCGGCGTGTCGCGGAAGCGGATGTTCTCCTCCGGCAGGTAGCCATCCAGATAGACGTTGATGGCGGTCCGGACCTGGCGGGCGAGGGTGAAGACCCCGTAGGCGCCCTCGCTACCATAGACCACGCTGACGTTGTCCGCCAGGAAGTCCAGGATGGCCAGGTCGTGTTCGATGACCACGACCTGTCTCTCCTCGCTCAGCTCCTGGATGCGGCGGGCCATGCGCAGGCGCTGGTGAATGTCAAGGTAGGAGGACGGCTCGTCAAAGAAGTAGACGTCGGCCTCCTTCATCATGGTGGCTGCCATGGCCGCCCTCTGCAACTCCCCTCCCGAGAGCTCGCCCAGGGGCCGGTCGATGACCTGCTCCAGCTCGAACATCTCCACCGCCTCCTCGAGGCTGAGACGCCCGCTGACCTTGCCCAGGAGGTCCCGGACCGGGCCGCTGTGCACAGCCGGGAGCTTGTCCACGTACTGGGGCTTCATGGCCACCCGCAGCTCGTCCCGGTAGATCTTCTCCAGGTAGCCGTGCAGCTCGGTGCCGGCGAAGTGGGCCAGCACCTCCTCCCGGCTGGGAGGGTCCTCCCAGTCGCCGAGGTTCGGCGTCTCCGTTCCGGAGAGGATGTTGATGGCGGTGGTCTTGCCGATCCCGTTCGGCCCGAGTATGCCGGTGACCATGCCCTTGCGGGGGACCGGCAGCCGGTAGAGGCGGAAGGAGTTCTCGCCGTACTGGTGAACCAGCTCCCCCTGTAGCTCCTGGGACAGTCCAATGATCTTGATGGCCTCGAACGGGCACTTGTGCACGCATATGCCGCAGCCGGCGCAGAGCTCCTCGGAGATTATGGGCTTGCCCTTCTCCCCCAATACTATGGCCTGCACCCCGGTGCGCACCTTGGGGCAGAAGCGTAGGCACTCCTGGTGGCACTTCTTGTTCTGGCAGCGGTCTTGCAGCAGCACGGCGATGCGCATGGCTCCGCCTATCCCCATCTTGGATATAAGTTTTGGGCGGGGCCCGCCATCAGTTAAAATACTGCTGACGGCAATGTTGCCGGGATGACGACGCCCCCGCGTCTCCGTTCGGACTCCATCTCTGAGCTCGGGCTCAGCCCATCGGACTGCCCATCTGGCTCTGGTGCTCCCGTCACGCCGGAGGGGGACAGCTGCGGGGTGGAGACGCTTCTGGGGGATCCCCGGGCGGCCATCGTACGGCTCTCCATTCCGCTGATAATAGCGATGAGCTTCCAGACCGCCTACAACCTGGTGGACGCCATATGGGTGGCCGGTCTCGGATCCGACGCCCTGGCGGCGGTGGGCTTCTCGTTCCCGCTCTTCTTCGCCCTCACCGGCCTCGCCAACGGCATCGGCATCGGCGGCTCGGCCGCCATCGCCCGCTACATCGGCCGCCGGGACCGGGAGCGGGCGGAGAGATCGGCGGAGCACGCCCTGCTATTCGGCCTTCTCACCGCCCTGCTAATATCCATCCCACTCTACATCTTCGCGCTCCCCATCTTCGAGGCCATGGGCGCCGGGGACGTCGCCCCCCTGGCCGCCGAGTACGGGCGGGTGATGTTCGGAGGCTCGGTGGTGGTCTTCGCCGCCGCCATACTGAGCTTCCTCCTCCGCGGCGAGGGGGACGCCCGTCGCTCCTCCCGCATCATGGTCGCAGGGTCGATACTCAACATGATCCTGGACCCCATCTTCATCTACACCCTGGGCATGGGCATCTCCGGAGCCGCCCTGGCCACCATAGTCTCCTTCGGCATCACCAGCCTGGTCATGCTCTACTGGTACCTGGTGCGGAGGGACACCTGGGTTCGCCTCAGCCTGCGCTCCTTCCGCCCATCGCGGGAGATTTTCGGGGAGGTGTTCGGGGTCGGCATACCGGCCTCGGTGCAGATGCTGAGCATGTCCTTCATGCAGATCGGCATCAACCTCATCATCCTCATGGTGGCCAGCACCGACGGGGTGGCCATCTACAGCACCGGATGGAGGGTCATATCCCTGGCCTCCATCCCGCTGCAGGGAATATCCTCGGCGGTGATCCCGGTCACCGGCGCCGCCTTCGGGGCCTGCGCCTATGACAAGCTCAGGATCGCCCACGGCCACTCCATCCGCTTCGGCCTGAGGATCAGCGTGGCGGTGGGGGTGTTCATCTTCATCTTCGCGCCGGAGGTGGCGATGCTCTTCAGCTGGTCGGAGGACTCCCGTCACCTCGCCGAGCCCATAGCGCTCTTCATCCGCATCCTCGCCTTCATGGTCCCCGGCATATCCTGGGGCATGCTGTCCTCCTCCACCTTCCAGGGGATGGGCATGGGCGTGCGCGCATTGATCGCCACCCTCTTCCGCTCCCTGCTGCTGACCCTGACCTTCACCTTCACCTTCGGAGTCATCCTCGGTCACGGGCTCACGGGCATTTGGCTCGGGATACTGTTGGCCAACGTCATCGGATCCGTGACCGTTTTCTTCTGGACCAGATGGAGCATCTCCCGTCTGATCGCGAGCTCGGAAAAGCCCCAGCCAGTTGACGATTAATATAAATACGGATACTATTTGTGCGGAGACATGGAGAACCGCACCGAGGGTGTGGACACCATTCTAGGGGATCCTCGCAGAGCCATACGGCGGCTCTCGGTTCCCATGCTCGTGGCCATGCTCTCCCAGAACCTGTACAACCTCGTCGACGCCATCTGGGTCGCCGGGTTGGGCGAGGCGGCTCTGGCTGCGGTCGGGATGGCATTCCCCTTCTTCTTCATACTCACTGGAATAGGCAACGGCATCGGCGTCGGTGCCGCCTCCGCCATTGCACGTAGGTTAGGGGCCAACGACAAGAAAGGTGCGGACGACGTAGCGTCGCAATCCTTCGCCTTGGCCCTGATCGCCACGGTCTTGGTGACGATCCCGATGGTCGTCTTCGTCGAGGACCTCTTCCTGCTCATGGGCGCCGAGGGCGACTATCTCCAGCTCTGTGTGGACTATGCGGTCTGGGTCTTCGGTGGGACCGGCGTCATATTCGTGCTCACGCTGCTGGACAGCGTGCTTCGCGCCGAGGGCGACGCCAAGCGCTCCATGCGCATCATGATCATCGGCTCCGTCCTCAACATCATACTGGACCCCATCTTCATCTACACCCTGAACATGGGCGTGGCGGGCGCCGCCATAGCATCCATACTGGCCTTCGGCATCGCCATGCTGGTCATGGCCGACTGGTTCTTCGTCAAGAAGGACACCTTCATCCGCTTCGAGTTCAAGGACTTCAAGCTGAAGCCGGACGTCATAAAGGAGATTCTCCACGTGGGCCTGCCCGCCTCCCTGGAGCTGACCATCCTCTCCATATCCTCCTTCATCATGGTCGTCTACGTCCAGTCGCTGGGCGGGGAGGAGGGCATGGCCATCTACTCCTCCGGCTGGCGGCTTCTGCAGATGGCCATGATCCCATTCCACAGCATCGGCGCCGCCGTGATCCCGGTCTGCGGGGCCGCCTTCGGTGGGAAGCGCTACGACAAGCTCGAGGAGGCCTATCGCTACTCGGTGGGGCTGACGGTGGGGGTGATGGTTCTGCTGTCGGTAGCCCTGGCTATCTTCGCCATGCCGATGGCCGCGCTCTTCACCTGGGGCGACAACACCGCTCACCTGCAGGAGGGAATCGCGGAGTTCGTGCGCATCGGCTGCATATTCCTGCCCTTCATAGGCATGGCCGCCATATCGTCCATGATGTTCCAGAGCATCGGCCGCGGCATGCGGGCGCTCATATCGACCCTGCTGAGGAACATCTTCTGCCTGCTGCCGCCAATCTTCATACTGGGCTCCTCCATGGGCCTGATCGGCGTCTGGTGGGGAATGGTCATCGGTCACCTCATCGGTGCGTCGATAGTGCTGGCATGGGGCATACTCACAGTGAGGGACCTGGCCAACTCCGCGCCATTGGTGCGGCCCGTTCAGCCCTCCTGAGCACTGCCAATAATTCTTATATCTGGCTCCCTTATTTCCGGACATCATGTCCAAGAAATTTGTGGGAGTGGCCTGGCCCTATGCCAACGGCGCCATACATCTGGGTCACCTTGCTGGATCGCTTTTGCCGCCTGACATCTACCGCCGCTACCGCCGCCTGCGGGGTGACGAGGTGCTCATGGTCTCCGGCTCCGACCAGCACGGGACGCCGATCACCGTGACCGCCGAGAGGGAGGGCAGCAGCCCGGAGGAGGTGGCGGAGCGCTTCCACGCCATCAACAAGAAGGCCATCGAGGACATGGGCATCGAATTCTCGCTCTTCACCCGCACCGGGCACCCCAACCACGCCGCCGTGGTGCAGGAGGTCTTCCTGGACCTTCTGGAGAAGGACCTTCTCTACCCGCGTGCGACGCCGCAGTACTGGTGCGCCAGCTGCAAGCGCTTCCTGCCCGACCGCTACGTGCAGGGAACCTGCCCCAAGTGCGGCACCGAGGAGGCCCGCGGCGACCAGTGCGACTCCTGCGGCACGACCTTCGAGACCGGCGACCTGGAGGACTGCCGCTGCAGCCATTGCGGGCAGGCTCCGGAGGTCAGGGACAGCGAGCACTTCTTCCTGCGCCTCAGCGCCTTCCAGGAGCGCCTGGAGGACTATCTGGACAGCAGGGAGGGATGGCGCCCCAACGTGCGGGACTTCACCCGTGGCTGGCTGGAGGGCGGCCTGCATGACCGGGCGGTGACCCGGGACATGGACTGGGGCATAGCCGTCCCCGTCGAGGGCTGGGAGGACAAGGTCATCTACGTCTGGTTCGAGGCGGTCCTCGGCTACCTCAGCGCCTCCAAGGAGTGGGCCTCCTCACAGGGAGACCCGGAGCTCTGGCGCAGCTTCTGGCAGGACCCTGACGTGGAGCACTGCTACTTCCTGGGCAAGGACAACATCCCCTTCCACTCCATCATCTGGCCGGCGATCCTCATGGGCCTGGGAGAGCTGAACCTCCCGGACCAGATCCCTGCCAACGAGTTCCTGACATTCAAGGGCGGCAAGCTCTCCAAGAGCCGCGGCGGGGCCATCGACGTCCCCTCGGCACTGGACAGCTACGCCCCCGACCTGATACGCTACCACCTGGCGGCCAGCATGCCCGACCACCGGGACGCCGACTTCTCCTGGGAGGACTTCCAGGCCAGGGTCAACAACGAGCTGGTGGCCACGCTGGGCAACTACTACCACCGGGTGCTGAGCTTCACCCGCAAGAACTTCTCATCCATACCGCCCCTGGGGGATGCCTCCCGCCTCGATGAGGTCATGGCGGAGGTCACTCGCTCCCGGGAGGAGTTCGAGGGCCACATGGCGAGCTTCGACTTCAAGAAGGCCCTGAAGGTCGTCATGGACCTCGCCGGCTTCGGAAACCGCTACTTCGACTCCGTCCGGCCCTGGGCGCTGGTCAAGAGCGACCAGGACGCCTGCGGCGACGTGCTGCACTGCAACCTCGCCCTGGTGCAGGCCCTGACGGTCATGGCCTGGCCTTTCCTGCCCTTCTCGTCCCAGGAGATCTGGGGCTACCTCGGCGGGGAGGGGGACATCCTCTCCGCCGGCTGGGACGCCATTGACGCCTCCCTGCCCGCGGGAAGGGATCTGGCCGACCCCCGTCCGGTCTTCCGCAAGGTGGAGCTCCCGGTCGAGGAACCGGAGCCCGAGCCCGAGCCGGAGCTCGTGCAGGAGGAGGCATTCGCCACATTGGCGAGCCTGGACCTGAGAGTGGGTCGCATAATTTCTGCTGAGAACCACCCGGACGCAGACAAGCTCTTCGTCCTCAAGGTGGACGTGGGAGAGGAGAGGCAGGTCGTGGCCGGCCTGCGGCAGTGGTACGATCGGGAGGAGCTCCCGGGAAAGGACATCGTCCTGCTCTGCAACCTCAAGCCCGCCAAGCTGCGCGGTCAGCGCTCCGAGGGGATGCTCCTGGCCGCTGACGACGAGTCGCTGGGCGGGGACCAGGTGCTCCTGGTGCAGCCCTCCCGCAGCGTCGCCCCCGGGACCCCAATCCACAGCGGCCTGGCCGTGAAGGGCTCCCGCATCGACTTCAAGGACTTCCAGAAGGCGGTCCTGCGCATCGCTCGCCACGAGGGTGGCGCCATGCTGCTAGATGACCATCCAGAAGTGGATCTGGCCGAGGGCGCGCCGGAGAGGCTCGCAGTTGCCCTCGATGGAGACAAGGCGCTCCCGCTGCACGGTGAGGACGACGTCTACCTCACGGTGGGCAAGCCCATCGGCGACGGGGCGTGCATCCGATGATCGCCGACCTTCACATCCACTCCAATCACTCGGTTGACGGGCGCAGCAGCGTCGCGGACATCCTGGACACGGCGCGGGAGAGGGGCCTGGGCTGCATAGCCATCTGCGACCACAACGTCATCTCCGCGCATGCGGAGGTCCCGGAGGACTCGGACATCATCGTGGTGCCGGCGGTGGAGGTCTCCAGCGCCGAGGCCCACATCATCGCCTACGGCGTGCGGGAGGAGATCCCCCGCGACATGGGCATCCAGGAGACCATCGACGCCATCCACGCCGCCGGCGGGCTGGCCTGCGCCGCCCATCCCTACCGCTTCTGGTCCGGCATCGGCGGCGACAACCTGGACGATCGCTTCGACATGGTGGAGGGCTGGAACTCGCGCTCCACCCGCAAGGGCAACAAGAGGGCCATGGATAGCGCCGCCGCACTGGGCATGCCGATGACCGGCGGCTCCGACTCCCACGACCTCAGCAGCATCGGTGACGCCTGGACGCGCTTGACCGTTCCCTGCAAGGATTGGGAGGAGGTGCTGCAGGCGGTCATGGACGGCCATGTGGAGCTGGGCGGGACACACCGCAACCGGCTGGCCACCATACGCTACGTCCTCAAGGCGGTCGGCGAGTGGATCGCCCGCGGCTTCCGCCGCATGTGATCAGAGATTGAACTCTTCTTCGTGGAAGTCCACGGCCGGGCAGGGCCCCAGGCACTCCCGGCATTGCGTGCAGAGCGAGGGGTCTACCACGGCCTCTCCCTCGATCAGAGACAGGGCTTCCACAGGGCATCTGGCCACGCAGAGGGAGCAGCCCACGCAGTGCTCCGCCCGGAGCACCAGGTTGAACATGGTGTTAGCGGCATCCTTGATGGACTTCACCGAGTCGCCCTTGGCGATAAGCGAGCCCTGCTGGAAGACGGTCAGACCGTCGACGCTGAGCCAGTCGCCGAGTGAGTCCATCTCCACTTCTCCCAAAATGGGGGCGAGCTGCCGCAGGCGCTCCAGGTCCAGAGGCCGTGTGAAGGCCGCCTCTATGCTGTAGCCGACCACGCAGGGGGATACTCCCTCCTGCATCCGCATCTGCAGGGGAACCTCCTCCGGCACGAGAGTCTCCTTGACCAGCTCGGAGGGGTCGCGGCCGCTGACCTCCGCCACCTCCTTCCTGATGGAGTCCGGAAGGCGTTTCCAGCGCCAGAGGGCGTAGTCCTTCCACTCCTGCGGCAGGCCGCGGGAGCGCATCCTCTCCTCCAGGTAGTCCTCCCACTCCTGCAGGCGACCGCCGCCTCCGGTGATGGCGGTGAGCTCTCCCAGGTCGGAGGCAGGGCAGAGGAAGCATCCGATCCGGTCCAGGCCGCGCTCGTACCAGGGGTTGTACGGCTCCTCCTTCCAGAAGATGTACATCCAGATGTGCAGGGCGTTCCAGTTCTGTATGGGTGACGCGCCCACCTGCCCGGGAGTCCAGGGATTCCTCCAGACGCGGGGCTTGGACCTCCGCGCCATGGACTCGTAGCGCCTCTGGCCGATGAAGGACAGCACCCCGTCCGGGAAGTTCTTGATGATGGCGCCCACCGTGGGACCGAGCTTGTTGGTCTTGCAGCACCAGCGGAAGTCCTTGGCCGGGGGGCCGAAGTGAGGCAGGTTGCCGAAGAAGGCGTCGGTGGGGGCCTTCTCCTCTATCAGCTGCAGGCCGTGACGCGCGGCGGTCTCGTGGACGTGCTTCACGGTCTCCGGGAACTCCAGCCCGGTGTCGATGAAGAGTATGGGAAGCTTCAATCCCGCATCCAGGGTGAGTAAAAGGGTAGCCAGGGAGTCCTTGCCGCCGGAGAACGACACCACCGTCGGCAGGGGGTTCTTCTCCATGACGTCCTCGATGAAGCGGATGGCCTCGTCGCGCCGGCGGATGAGGACGCCCTCGTTGGCCTGGACGGCCTCCTTCCAAGTGCGCTTCCTGCCGTGGGGGAGAGGCGGGACCTCCTTGACCCACTTGGTCTTGACCGCCAGCCCCCTCTCCGCCGCGGCCATCTCCTCGCCGCTCACCCTCGCCAGGCCGGTGGCTATGGCCTCACCAGCGTGGCTGATGATGACCACCTCGTCACCGTACTCGATCTCCGGGCAGGCGTCGCCCACGCCGGGGGCCATGAGGTTCTTGCTGTCGCGTATGAAGGGTATGGCGCCGTCGTCTATCAGGACCATGCCCTTGGATATGACCGGGGCCAGGCGCATGGCGCCCTGGAGCCGATTCAGGAAGACCCATCCTCGACCCATGTCGAAGCGGAGCGCCCCGAGGACCTGGCCGTCGACGATGAGCTCGTCCATGCGGTCCAGGGACGGGGCGCGGTTGAGGATGGCGAGAGCTCCCGTGGGAACCATGGCCTCGCCTGCGCCGGGTCCGAACTGGGAGTCGATGACCTCTCTGATGAGCTCGAGATCGTGCTCGAAGGCCGGGCGCACGTCGCCCGGAGGAGTGATCTCCACCTCGTGGGTGTCGGCGGAGCATACGGGGCAGCTCTTGTCCTCCAATATGGGGAGGTTGCACTCCGAGCACCAACGCAGATGGTTCTTTCCCAGTCGCACAGCGGCCATGCGGGGGCGATTCCCCTCATTCATTTTAAACCTGAGCCAGACACGCCCTGGATTCCTCAGGGAGCGATGGCTTCCCGCAAGTCGGATTCACGCCTCTGAGCTCGATGCTGAGAAGATACTAAGAAGGCCCACAGGAGCTAAGACTGTGGTACCAAGCGCCTCGCGTGCCCGAACAAGGTTTAAATCTTGTATTTCCTTAGCGATGGCATCGGACCTGGTATTATGAAGGCATCCAAGCGCTCACTCAACCTGGACTACGCCATCCGCGAGATAACTGTCCCCGCCGACGAGTTGGAGCGCCAGGGAGCAAAGGTCATACGGCTCAACATCGGAGACCCCAACAAGTGGGACTTCGAGATTCCCGAGTACTTCAAGGCCGCCCTGCGGGAGGCCGTCGACCGCGTGGACAGCGGCTACGGCGACTCCCAGGGGAGCATCGAGCTCCGGGAGGCCATCGTCAAGCGGGAGGAGCAGAAGCACGGCGCCCGCATCCTGCCGGAGCAGGTCTTCGTCACCAACGGCGTCTCCGAGGCGGTGCTGTCCATCAAGGGAGCCCTGCTGGAGTCGGGAGACGAGGTTCTCGTCCCCGGTCCCGGATACCCGCTCTACAACCAGTTCACCACCTACTTCGACGGCGTCCCCGTCCCCTATCGGCAGATCGAGGAGGAGGACTGGCGGCCGGACGTGGACATGATGCGCGCCCGCATCACTCCCCGCACCAAGGCCATCGTGGTCATCAACCCCAACAACCCCACCGGGGCGGTCTACCCGGAGAAGGTCCTCCGCGAGATCGGCGACATCGCCGCCGAGCACAACATACCCATCATCGCCGACGAGATCTACGACAAGATCACCGTGGACGGGAAGTTCTTCTCCATGTCCCGGCTGCCGTCGGACGTTGTCAGGATCATCCTCAACGGCTTCTCCAAGGTCAACCTCATGCCCGGCTGGAGGGTCGGCTACGGCTACATCATGGACGAGCAGGGCCTCCTGGACGAGGTCTTCGAGGGCATCATGCGCCAGCTGCGCGCCAGGCTCTGCCCCAACGTCCCCTGCCAGTGGGCCGCCCGCGCCTCCCTGGAGGGGCCGCAGGACTACATCTCGGAGATGAACTACAAGCTCCGCCTGCGGGCCGAGTACACCTACAAGCGCATCAACGAGATCCCCGGCCTCTCCGTGCGGAGGGGCAAGGGCTCGATGTTCATGTTCCCCAAGGTGGAGCTAGACCACTGGAAGACCGACAAGGACTTCGTCCTCGACCTTCTGCACAGCGAAGGGGTCCTCATGGTCCCCGGCTCCGGCTTCTGCCCGGAGTTCGGCCCCGGCCACTTCCGGACCATAACCCTCCCGGACATACCCATCCTGGAGGAGGCCTACGACAAGGTGGAGCGCTTCATGCGCCAGCCGCGCTGAGAAAAAGGGTGAAGTCGCCCCCTGGCCTCCGATAAAAAAAAGGAGGAGGGGGCGGAGCTGCTATCAGCTCAGGTTCTTCAGCATCTTGACCGCGGCCACCACGGCGTCGCGGCCCTTCTCGATGCGGCTCTCGGCCTGGAGGCGGGTCATGCCCGGGCCGGTGATGCCCAGCGAGACCGGCTTGTTGTACTCCAGAGCGAGGTCGGCGATCTTCCGGGAGGCGTGGGCGACCACGACCTCGTCGTGCTCGGTCTCGCCCTCGATGACCGCTCCCAGCGTGATCACCGCGTCGATCTCCTTCATTTGCAGCAGCTTCTTGATGGCCAGGGGCATGTCGAAGACCCCCGGGACGAAGATGGTCTCAGCGATCTCAACGTCCAGGAAGTCCGCCTCGGCCTTGGCCCTCTCCATCATCATGGAGGTGATGTCGAAGTTGAATTCCGCCACCACCATGCCCAGCTTGTACTTTGTCATATCTTCTCCTCCTAATCAAAGAGGACCAGCGTCCTCGAATCCTTCTCTCACCCCGCGCCCAGCCATGCGGGTGAGCCTCTCGGGTTGGAATAGCAATAGATAGGCGTTGAGGGCGTGCTCCCGCGAGCGGCTCTCCGCCAGGAAGGCCAGCGTCTCGGCGTCCTCCGCCTCGTCCTCATGGACGAAAACCTCGATGATGTGCCGGTTGGTCATCAGCTGCGCGCGGATGAGGCCGGTGGAGGCCTCGTGGGCGCACATCTTGTCCTTCTCCTGCGGGCCCGGCATGCCCAGGGCCATGACGATGTCGCAGCCCTGCTCCTCGATGAGCTTCTTGCAGGCCACCGGCAGGTCCTTCACGCCCGGCACGGTGTAGCGTATGATCTTGAACCCGGTTCCGGAGCGTTTCAGCTCGTCCACCGCCGCCCCGCCCATGTCGAAGCGGGCGAAGGTGGTGTCAGCGATGCCGATGAGCTTCATGCGCTCCCCTCCTCGCGCTGATAGTTCTCGATGATCTTCTGAACGATCTTCCGGGTGCCGGTGAGGTCCTCGGAGCATTCCGACACTCGCTTGACCTCGACCTCCAGCCCCCGTTCGCGCAGGTCCCTCTCCAGAGACTTCTCGTCGAAGTCCTGGTCGTAGCCGAGGGCGATGATGTCCGGGCGCAGCTCCAGGACGATGCGGTAGGGGTCACCCCTCTCGCCGACCATGGCGCGGTCCACCGGCTTCATGGCGCCCACCAGCTCCGCTCGCATCGCCTCCGAAGTTATCGGCTCGTGCTTGCGGCGGCGGACGGTGTCGTCGCAGGCCACCACCACTAGGAGCTCGTCCCCCATGGCGCGGGCCTCCCGCAGGTAGTGCAGGTGGCCGCTGTGGAGGATGTCGAAGACTCCCGTGGCCAGCACCCTCACCATGTCCTCACCTGCTCTTCCAGGCGTCCAGGAGGTCCTTGCCCTCCAGGAAGGTCAGTCCGTTCTCGGCGGCGTAGCTCTGCACATCCCCCTTGTCCATGGCCATGCCGTTCTCGCCCAGCATCTCGCAGACGGTGACGCTGGGGGTAAGCCCGGCCAGGACGGCGAGGGCGGTGCCCATCTCGGTGTGGCCCAGGCGGGAGTCCATGAGCCCCTCGCTGCAGCGCAGGAGGTGGATGTGGCCCGGGGCCCGGAAGTGCTTGCCGAGCTCCTGGCGCTTCTCGTCGTCGCTCACGTCGGAGCCGATGAGGTTGGCCAACTCACGGATGGTGAGCGCCCGGTCGCGGTCGGTGATCCCGGTGTAGGTGTCCCGGTGATTGATGGTGATGGAGAAGGCGGACTTGGTGTCGTAGGGGATGTCGTTCGGGGCCATGCTCTCCAGGCCCGGGAACTGCTCCGACATCTTCGCGAAGATGTCCGCAAGGTAGGGGAAGCGGAGCACGTCCGCGTCTGGGCTGTGGACGCTGGTGCATATCAGCCCGCCGGCGTCCTGCCGCATGGTCTTGACGACCTCCGGGGTGATGAACTCGGAGGCCACGATCATGTCGGTCTCCCTCTCCCGGTCATCGAAATCATAAAGCAGGACAATGCGGCCGTTGCGAAGCTCCTCCAGCGCCTTTGCGATTCTCTCCATTTGGATCCTCTCGGGGGCGGCCGGACATATGCCCTGCGACCCTTCTCCGAGATTTCCGACCAGTAGAAAATACTTATCCCTCTTACCAGTGCTCCCGCTGGCCGCGGGAGGCCTATCCCAGGCCTCTTTTTACCCTTTGGGGGCGGAATGCTTTTTAAGTGGTCATATTATGCCAGGGGGGAGTAGCCATGAAAGAGGAAGCACTTTGGATAAAGGAAAAGGTCCGGACCCACAACCAGTGGTTCGAGGAATGCATCCCCATGATCGCATCCGAGAACCTGATGAGTCCCATGGCCAAAGAGATGCTGATCTCCGACTTCGCGGATCGCTATGCCGAAGGACTTCCCGGAAAGCGCTACTACCAGGGCAACATCTACGTTGACGAGGTGGAGGTCAAGGCCATGGAGTTGGCCAGGGACCTCTTCAAGTGCTCCTTCGTTGACCTGAGGCCCATCTCCGGCACGGTGGCCAACATGGCGGTTCTTTTCGCCCTGGCCGAGCCGGGCGACACCATCACGACCTGCTCCCTGGCACAGGGGGCCCACATCTCCACCGCCAAGTTCGGGGCCTTCGGCTTCCGCTCGGTGGAGTCGGTCAACTACCCGTTCAACGTCGAGAGCATGAACATCGACGTGGACGCCACCGACAAGCTCCTGCGGGAGGTCAGGCCGAACGTCGCTCAATTCGGGCTCTCGGTCTTCCTGTTCCCCCCGCCCCTGAAGGAGCTGGAGGACACCTTCAACGAGGTGGGCTGCACCGTCTGGTACGACGCCGCCCACGTTCTTGGCCTCATCGCCGGCGGTCAGTTCCAGGACCCGATGCGGGAGGGGGTCAACATCCTCTCCGCCAGCACCCACAAGACCTTCCCCGGCCCCAACCACGGCATACTCCTCGGCTCCGAGCTGGAGGAGGAGCAGGAGAAGGCCCTCGAGAGGGCGGTCTTCCCGGGAGTCACCAGCAGTCACCATCTCCACGCCATGGCCGCCCTGGCGATCACCCTGGCGGAGATGCAGGTCTATGCCCAGGAGTATGCCGCCCAGACGGTCAAGAACTCCCGCGCCCTCGGCGAGGCTCTCTACGAGCTCGGCATCGACGTGCTCTGCCCCGACCTCGGCTTCACCCAGTCCCACGCCCTGGCGGTGGACGTCTCCGCCCACGGCGGCGGCCAGGTGGTCGCCCAGGACCTGGAGGACGCCAACATCATCTGCAACAAGAACATGCTCCCCAGCGACACCAGCGCCATCCGGCCCTCCGGCATCCGCCTGGGCGTGCAGGAGCTCACCCGCGTCGGCATGCGGGAGAGCGAGATGAAGCAGGTGGCCGAGCTGATACACCGCGTGGTCGCCGCCAAGGAGGCCCCCGCCAAGGTGAAGGAGGACGTCAAGCTCCTCAAGCGGGACTTCACGAAGATCCGCTTCTGCTTCAACGAGGGCGAGGAGGCCTACCGCTTCCACGAGCTGGTCTGAGAGCCTATCTCAAGCGCTCCAGCAGGAGGCAGGCCTGGCAGCGGCCGCCCAGCGCGGGCTCGCCGCATTCGCATCTTCCCAGCTGCGCGGAGGGAAAGCCCTGGCGCAGCATGGGGGCCATGCTGTCGTAGGACGAGAGTATGCTGAAGCGGGTTCCCGGCGAGCGGTCCTCCAGCTGCTCTAAGATGCTCCGGTACTGATTGCGCAGGGCGCGGTCGGCGTAGGGGCAGGGAGCGTCGTGGAAGTCTATCCCACTGACCATCGCGTAGAGGTAGCTCTCCTTCTCCGGTATCATCCGTAGCGGCTGGATGCGCGGCACCAGGCCAGGCTGCACCTTCTTGTGCGGGCCCATGCGGGCCAGTCGCTCCACATCGCCGCGTATGAAGTTCATGAGAATGGACTGGGCGGTGTCGTCGAGGTTCAGGCCGGTGGCCAGGTAGTTCGCGCCGAGCTCCCGGGCCTTGGCGTTGAGGCAGCTCCTCCTCAGCACGCCGCAGAAGGTGCAGGGCGTGCTGTCGCCGGTCTGGGGGGCGATCTCGTCCATGCCCCGTCCGCAGGAGTCCTCCATCTTCAGCAGATGATGGGGGATGTCGAGCTTGGCGCAGATATCCTCCACCTTCTCGATGCTCTGCGGCCGGTAGCCGGAGATGCCCTCGTCCACCGTCAGGCAGTGGATGTCCAGCTCCACCTTCCCCTTGAGGATGTGGTGCAGGAGGTGCAGGGTGACCATGCTGTCCTTGCCGCCGGAGACCGCCACGGCCAGGACGTCCCCGCGACGGAGCTCCACCTGGCGGCGTATCTCCCTCTTGACCCTCTTCTCCACGTAGCGGCGGAAGTGGGAGGCGCAGAGATGGCTGCCGTTGTAGCGTATGAAGGTTATCGCCTCGGAGTCGCAGTGGCTGCACTTCAATTCCTGTCCTCCCGGATCTGATTGGAAACGTTCAGCTCGAGTCGCGGAGCAGCTCCTCGACCTTGCCGCGCAGGACCTTGGCCGGCATGTCCGGCAGGGAGATGTAGGTGGTCCGGCCGCCCTCGGGGTCGCCGCGGACGCTGGTCACCAGCAGCCCCTGGTCAGAGAGGGTGCGCAGGTAGGTCCAGAACTGGGTGTGCTTGCGGGGCCTCTCGTTGTACTCCTCGCAGGCCAGGGCGTAGGCCTTCTCCGCCTGGCCGGTGTTGACGTAGGCGTCGCCCTTGATGGAGCGGGCCACCGCCAGCAGGGTGAGCATGTGGTGCCGGTCGAGCTCCGCCAGCTTGGATTCGGTGACCACCGAGTAGACCATGGCCTTGGCCGCCCGCACGTGCTCGGCGTCCACCTCCGCGGCGGCCTCGTCCTCCGCGATCATGGCGGAGCGCTCCAGCATCTCGATGACGAAGCGGGCGTCGCCCCACTCGGAGGCGATGTCGGCCATCAGCTCCAGGGAGTCGTCCCGCACCCGCCCGGGGTGCATGGCCTCCTCCGCCCTCCCGCTCACGATGTCCAGCAGCTCGTCCCGCTGGTAGCGGCCGAAGTTGATGCAGTTGGCCCGCCGGAAGCTGGAGAGCGAGGCCGGGTCTATGCGGTCAAGGACGTAGTCCTGGGAGACCATGATGAGGGAGAGCGAGCTGTTGCTGTTGCTGCGCTCCTCGTTGAAGCGGGAGAGCTGGTAGATGATGTCGGTGGCGCCCTTGCGGATGAGCACGTCCACCTCGTCCAGCACCACGATGAGGTGCTCCGCGCGCTTCTCCACGTGGAGCTTGACGCTCTTCAGCATCTCCGCGACCGAGAAGCCGCGGTCGGGGTATCCCGGGTCGTAGTGTCGTATCAGCGAGAGCAGCACGCTGGAGTCGGAGCTGTTCCGGCGGCAGTTGACTATGTGGTGGTCCATCGGCACCCCGGCCTCCTGCGCATGCCGCCTCATGTCGAGGCAGAAGCGCTTGGCGGTGGCGGTCTTGCCGGTGCCCACGCTGCCGATCAGGAAGGCGGTGGACGACCTCCCCGCCTCGAGCACCGGCCGGAAGAGCATGCGCAGGGAGGACATCTGGGCCTCCCGGTGCACGAGCTTCTCCGGGACGTAGTCGAAGGAGAGCTTGTCCAGGTCCCTGATCAGGCGGCTGCGCTCGCTGTCGAACATGTTCAGTTCCTGCTCACGCGTATGAATCCGGAGCAGGGGATGATCTCGATGCCCTCCCGCTCCCAGGAGTCGGCGATGAGGTTCATTCCCAGCGAGTCGGAGGACATGTGCCCGGCGATCACCAGGTTGACGTTGTGCTTGCGGGCCTCCTCGATGTGGCTCTCCGGGAAGTGCATGCCCACCGCCGTGCCGACGCCGGCGTCAGCCATCTTCTCGTAGATCTCCTTGGGGCCGGAGGTGCCTCCGGTCATCTTGAGGGCCACCTTGCCGGCGCGGGACTTGCCCTTGCCGACGATGATGGTGGGTGGGGAGTTGAAGGACGCCGCCTCCCGGTACTCCGGAAGCTCGTAGAGCGCGTCCACGATGTCCTCCAGCCGGCGGGGGGCCTTCTCCTCGAAGAAGGTCTCCAGATAGTCCTGGACCATGTTGTCGCAGGGCGAGTGCAGGTTGCAGAGGGCGAGGTCGAGCAGGCGGCAGGCGTCCACCGTCTGGTTGAAGTTGGAGGCCATGACCGCGCGGAAGACCTCGTCGATGCGCTTGGACATCAGGCCCTCGGCCACGTTGATGGGGATGCCCATGGAGTGGTACATGTCCTCCTGCATGTACATCACGTCCGGGAAAGGGGTCTTGGACTGCCCGATGGGGTGGTGGCCGACGATGAGGTCTATGCCCCTCCCCTTCTCGTTCAGGCGGTCCGCCAGCACGGCCTCGCCGGTGCCGATGTCGATGCCCCAGAGGGCCACCTTGACCTCCTTGTCGGGGTCGCCGATGCTGATGCGGGAGTCGCCGTAGGGGTTCCAGAGGCGCTCCTGGTCGAAGAACTCCTTCGCGAAGCCCTCGGCCTTGTCGTAGTCCTTCTGGGCCTGCTCCAGCAGAGCATCCACGTCCTCGCGGCTGCGAGGGTCCTTGGACATGCCCAACTCTACTCCCATGCGATAGGCATCGATGAATTTCATGTGGCCTCCTAGAAGCCACAATCGATAATAACGTTGCCGTTCCCACTTTCAGCGGGGCGGAGGGCATAAGTATTTTTTAGGGCATCGGGCTCAGAGAGGAAGGAGTTTTGATGAAGGAGATCTGGACGGAGAAGTACAGGCCACGGACCCTGGACGAGGTAGTGGGCCAGAAGCACGTTACGGACCGCTTGAAAGCCTACGTACGGACCCAGAACATGCCCCACCTGCTCTTCACCGGCCCCGCCGGAACCGGCAAGACCACCTGCGCCCTGGCGCTGGTGAGGGAGATGTTCGGGGAGGGCTGGACGGGGAACTACATAGAGCTCAACGCCTCCGACGAGAGGGGAATCGACGTGGTCAGGGGCAAGATCAAGGAATTCGCCCGCACCGCCCCCCTCGGGACCGCCCGCTTCAAGGTCATCTTCATGGACGAGGCCGACGCCCTGACGCCGGAGGCCCAGGCGGCTCTGCGCCGCACCATGGAGAAGTACTCCAAGATCTGCCGCTTCGTCCTCTCCTGCAACTACGCCTCCAAGATCATCGACCCCATCCAGTCCAGGACGGCCATCTTCCGCTTCAGCCCGCTGGCGGCGGAGGACGTGCGGGTCTACCTGCAGCGCATAGTGGACGAGGAGGGCGTCGACATCAGCAGCGACGCCCTCGACGCCCTGGTCCACGTCGCCCGCGGCGACATGCGCCGGGCGGTGAACTCCCTGCAGGTGGCCGCCTCCATGGAGCAGGCCATCGACATGGACGTCATCTACCAGACCACTGGCATGGCAAGGCCCGAGCAGGTCAAGGCCATGCTGGAGGCCGCCCTGGACGGCGACTTCATCAAGTCCCGGGACATGCTGGACGAGATCATGATCGACTACGGCCTCTCCGGCCAGGACGTCATCAAGCAGATCCACCGCACCTTCTTCGAGCTCAGCATCAGCGACCGGGACAAGGTCCGGCTCATAGACCGCACCGCCGAGGCGGAGTTCCGCCTGGTGGAGGGGAGCAACGAGAGGATTCAACTGGAAGCCCTCCTGGCCACCCTCGTGATGATGGGCGGCTCCTGCCGCTGAGGCATCCTCTTTTGGGAACCTATAAATAACACATCCATATTTGAGAGGCTGGAGATATACCATGGCACGTTTCGAAGAGGCTGAGGAGAGGTTGCTCAACAAGAGCGTTTGCATGAAGTGCAGCGCCACCAACGCTCCTGGTGCCAGCAACTGCCGCAAGTGCAGACACACCAAGCTCCGCGCCAAGGCTAAGGAGAGCAGAAAGGTCTGATTCTCTCCCGGGGTCGCGGCCGCAAGGCCGCTCAACGCTTTTCCATTCTTTCCATTCAGCCTTGGCTGTCCAGATGCACCAGATGCTCGGTCAATTAATATATCTGGAATCTTTTTGAGAGTCACGGGTAACACCCTCTGCGATTTCGCAAGAATCGGAGGCTGACCGGGAAATGAAAGTTCTGATAGTCGACGACAACACTGCCATCCTGGAGATAGTCTCGGAGATGCTCTCATCCGAGGGATACGAGACTCGCACCGCTTCCAGCGGCAAGGATGCCCTCGCCAAGACTCGCTCCTACGTTCCCGATCTCATGCTTTTGGACATCAACCTGCCGGACATGGACGGCTGGACGGTGCTCCGCACCCTCAAGGAGGAGGGACTCACTGAAAACCTCAAGGTCATCATGTTCACCGCCGCCGTCGACATCGGCTGCGACATCTTCGGCCTGCAGGGCGCGGTCAGCGGCTACGTCCGCAAGCCCTTCCGGGGCAACGAGCTCCTGGACAAGGTGCGCCAGGCCCTGGACGGCGACAAGGGGAGGAAGACCCGCCTGCGCGGCCTCCTCAGCCGTCGCGACGGCACTAGCCTCTTCGACCTGGACCGCTCCCGCAACGGCGGGCGCCACCAGCTCCTGAAGGAGAAGGAGCCGCGGGCGATATTCGACGCCGCCGCCAGCCACGTCTCCCGCGGCAGCTCGGTGCTGATCATCACCAGCGAGGGCCCCGGGGAGATACGCACCCGCTGGGGGCTGGAGGAGATCCCCATCATACAGTTCAGCAACCAGGGCGGCAAGGCCACGGTCGACCCCAGCAACCTGGAGATGCTGGCAGGCATAGTATCACAGTTCATAGAGCAGTCTGAGGGCCCCGTGGTGGTCATGGAGGGCCTGCAGACGCTCATTGCAAACAACGAGCTCGAGGAAGTGCTCGGGATGATGAAGGGGCTGAGCGCGATGCTGGCGACGCAGCCGGCGCTCCTGCTGGTCTCGGTGAACCCGGACCTGCTGGACCCCGAGCCCCTCTCCCGTCTGGAGCAGTGCATGGAGCTCGTGAGAGAAAAGGCTGATAGCCGCACTGAGGCGAAGCAATGAAGATAGAGAGTGTGTGGGCCAGGGAGGTATTGGACTCTCGTGGCAACCCCACCGTCGAGGCGGAGATCCGCTTCAGCGGCGGGAAGGCGCTGGGTATCGCCCCCTCCGGGGCATCGACTGGAAGCTACGAGGCCCTGGAGATGCGCGACGGCGGTCTCCGCTACGGCGGGAAGGGGGTTCAGAAGGCGGTGGAGAACATCCGCCGCGAGATCGACCCCGCCCTTCGCGGCATGGACCCCCGCGACCAGGTGGCCATCGACCGGGCGATGATCGAGCTGGACGGCACTGACGACAAGTCCCGGCTCGGCGGCAACGCCATCACCGCCGTCTCGCTGGCGGTGGCCCAGGCTGGAGCCATGGCTGAGGGCATTCCGGTCTACCGGCACATCGGCGACGACGGCGTCACCCTGCCGGTGCCGATGTTCAACATCATCAACGGCGGCATGCACGCCGGCGGCAGACTAGCCATCCAAGAGTTCATGGTCGTCCCCGCCGGGGCGCCCTCCTTCAAGGAGTGCCTGCGCATGGCGGCGGAGATCTACATGTCACTGAAGACCCTGCTGGAGACCAGCCACGGCCCCTCGGCCATCAACATCGGCGACGAGGGCGGCTTCGCTCCTGACATGGGCAGCACCGCCGAGGCCATGGACGCCATCGTGGCGGCCGTGGAGGAGGCCGGCTACAGCATGGGCAAGGAGGTCGGCCTCGCGCTCGACGCCGCCGCCAGCGAGTTCTACCGCGACGGCCTCTATCACCTCGACGGCCTCTCCCTCAGCGAGGGGGAGCTGATCGATCACTACTCCTCCCTGGTGGAGAGCTATCCCCTGCTGAGCATCGAGGACCCCTTCGACGAGGAGGCCTTCGACGCCACCGCGGAGATGACTCGCCGCCTGGGCAGCAACCTGCAGATCGTCGGTGACGACATCTTCGTCACCAACACCAAACGGCTCTCCCGCGGCATCGAGATGGGGGCGGGCAACGCCCTCCTCCTCAAGATCAACCAGGTGGGCACCGTCACCGAGTCCCAGGAGGCGGCGGAGATGAGCTTCCTCGCCAACTACAACGTGGTGGTCTCCCACCGCTCCGGTGAGACCGAGGACAGCAGCATCGCCGACCTGTCGGTAGGCTGGGGCGCAGGGCAGATCAAGACCGGCGCTCCCGCGCGCGGTGAGAGGACGGCCAAGTACAACCGCCTGCTCCGCATCGAGGAGGAGCTGGGCTCCGAGGCCCGCTTCCCCGGCTTCAAGCCCTTCCGTCGCTGAGCACAATCTAAATGTGATTAGCACATTGCCCCCAGCATGAGAAAGGCCGTCCTGGTGGTGGACATGATAGAGGAGTTCGTGACCGGCAGGCTGGGTGACCCCCGCATGCTCTCGGTCATCGAGCCCAGCAAGAGGCTTTTGGCCCGGGCCCGTGAGGCCGGGGTCCCGGTGCTCTATGCGCGCGACTGCCACCGTCCCGGCGACCCGGAGCTGGAGATCTGGGGCGAGCACGCCATGGAGGGCAGCGACGGCTGCGACTTCGTCGAGGGCCTGGAACCCTTGGAGGGCGAGCCCGTCTTCGAGAAGTCGGTCTACTCCGCCTTCTACGGCACCGGCATGGACGAGTACCTCGACCAGCTGGAGGTCGACACCTTGGTTCTGGTGGGACAGCTCACCGACGTCTGCGTGCGGCACACCGCCGCCGACGCCTTCTACCGCGGCTATCGCACCCAGGTGCCCAGCGACTGCGTGCAGGCCTTGGACGACGCGCAGCACGAGCGGGCCCTGCAGGAGATGATGGCCCTCTACGGCACATTCATACTTCCCTCCCAGGAGGTGTCGTTCTGAGCCGGCTCTTCCTTGCCAACGAGGAGGAGATACGCTCCGGCGCCACCATGGACATCTACTTCCGCCGCGCGCGGCAGGTCCTGGAGGGCAGCGGCCTCGACAATGGCGAGGTCAAGGCGGAGCTCACCGCCAGCTCCCTCCCGAACAGTTGGCCCTGGGCCGTCTTCTGCGGCAGCGAGGAGGTCATCCGCCTGCTGGAGGGCCTGCCCATCGACTTGGACGGGATCCCGGAGGGAACCGTCTTCCGCCCCCGCGCCGCCAGCGGCGCCCGGGTGCCGGTGATGGGCATATCCGGCCGCTACGTGGACTTTGGCGAGATGGAGACCTCGATGCTGGGCATGCTCTGCCATCCCAGCGGTGTCGCCACCCGCTCCGCCCGCTGCAAGCTGGCCGCGGACGGCAAGCCGGTTATGTCCTTCGGCAATCGCCGCATGCACCCCGCCATCAGCCCGGTGCTGGACCGCTCCTCCTTCATAGGGGGATGCGACGACGTGGCCTCCCCGCTGGGGGCGGAGATCATCGGCAAGGAGCCGGTTGGCACCCTCCCGCACGCGCTGATGCTGCTGATGGGCAGCGACGAGGCCGCCCTGAGAGCCTTTGACGAGATCATGCCCCCGGAGCTGCCCCGCATAATGCTGGTGGACACCTTCGACGACGAGCGCGGGGGAGCCCTCCGCGCCTGCGAGGCACTGCCCACTCTGGCCGGCATACGCCTGGACACTCCCCGCTCCCGTCGGGGCTCCTTCCGGCAGATAGTGCAGGAGCTGCGCTGGGAGATGGGGATGCGTGGCCACGGCGACGTGAAGATCATCGCCTCCGGCGGCCTGGACGAGGACCAGATAGCCGCCCTCCGCGGCAGCGGGGTGGACAGCTTCGCGGTGGGGACCAGCATCAGCAACGCCCCCACCCTGGACTTTGCGCTCGACCTGGTGGAGATAGACGGGGTGTCGGTGGCCAAGCGGGGCAAGTTCAGCGCACGCAAGTACCCGTACCGCTGCCCGGGGTGCTGGCAGTGGGACGTCGCCCTCTCTCCCGACGGGAGTGTGAAGTGCGCCTGCGGCGTGGAGATGGAGATGATGGAGGTCCCGCTGCTGCGGGACGGAAAGCGCTGCGCCCCGGCACGGGATGCGGCAGAGATTCGGGAGTCGGTGCTCCGCCAACTGCGATCGCCGGCCCGTTCCACGTTGGAAAATGACCTTTGAAGGCCGACTCGGCCGGGGAGTGTGAGCGTCGATATATAAGCGACGTTCACGCTCGCGGTCTGTTATCGAAAGGGTTATATCGCTAGCAAAGATAGTGAGGATAGAACGGGGCGAGAGGGGGCCGAGGGCCTTCCGTGAGCCCTACATCTCTGGGGGGAGATGCAGGTTAAACAAGTATCGAGCACTAGCTTCAGCTATGGGCGCAGATTCCGCTGCGGAGATCAGGAGGGCAGCCTGTTGAACTCCTCCGCTCACCATCAGATATTCCCGATGGGCAAGGTCTCCAAGGTATACTGCGACTGCGGAGCCATAGTAGACCTGGACCGCGCCTCCACTTGTCTGAAACACGCCTTGGGAAAGAAAATCGAGTGTATGGGTTGCCGCAACATGCGGATCGCCGCCGACATCGATCTTCTCAACCAGCATTTCTCCGGTGAGCAGGAAGAAGACCCCTGGCTCACGGTCTGAACCCCTCCTTTCTTCGTTGTAAAAAATGACCATTCATCAGCCGTGGCTGATGCTGGCCAACTCTCCATCTGTCACATTTCCGATGGAGGGAAATCGATTAAGCTTGTCTTCCCGATTTGAAATTTAATATTATAGTTACAATTCAAGGCTGATTCTTTTATATTCGCATAGGTTGATAACAGTGTTTAACAGCGGAGGCGCTTCAAATGAAGAGGAAGTTTATAAGTGCGTTCATCTGCGCCCTACTGGCGCTCACCGTAGTCACAGCCCTGCCTCCGATGACGGAGAGCGTGGCCGCAGAGGATTATAATGGATTTCAGATCGAGAGGAAGCCGGGTGAAATTTGGATAAAATCCGGCCCTGGCGGCGATGTAACCATTCCTGATGAGATTGATGGGCTGCCAGTCACGAGGATTTTGGCTAACGCATGGGAAAACAGTCTCGACATCACCTCTCTCGTAGTTCCAAGCTCTGTAGGGTTGATTGGAAACTATGCCTTCCACGGATGCACATCACTGAAGTCCGTCGTCGTGCATGGCGATGACTTAAAGCTCAACAACAATGCCTTCCGAGGATGCACAGAGTTGGAATCCTTCGTCTTCACCACAGGCATGGCGAATTCCCTCGGTTCCAGCATCTTCGCAGGCTGCAGCTCTCTAGTGGAGTTTGACATCCCCCTCGGTGCAACCTCCATTGGAGACTATTTCTTTGACGGCTGACCTCCCTGACATCTGTCACCATGCCTGAGGACTGCCAACGTGGAGGTATCCTTCACGAAGGGCTGACCTCCCTGACATCTGTCACCATGCCTGAGGGCGTGATTGGTATCGGTAACTATGCACTTCGCTCCACTGGGATTGAGTCCATAGTGCTTCCTAGCACTTTGAGCTCTATGGGCTCCCATGTCTTCCGTGAGTCCGATTTAACCACAATCTCCATTCCCGATGGCATTGTTGAAATTGGGCCCCACGCCTTCCGCGACTGCGATAGGCTTGAGTCAATATCAATCCCAGAGAGCGTGACCACTCTTGGGATCAACGCCTTCGATGGATGCACTTCCCTGGAAGCCATCACCATCCCAGGAGACCTGACGTCGATTCCATCCAGCGCGTTCTATGGCTGCAGCTCACTTACGACAGTCAACCTTCCCGATACTGTGACATCCATCGGGAACAGCGCCCTCTATGGATGCACTTCCCTGGCATCAATAGACCTCCCTGTGAGCCTAGAGTCCATTGGTTCCAATGCTTTCCAGGGATGCAGCATCCTGGAGTCAATCACAATTCCCGACACTGTCACCAACATTGGCAGGTTTGCCTTCAACGGCTGTCCGTCCACCATGGGCATCTACTTCGATGGGAATGCACCCAGCGTGGATGACAAGCTCTCCAACACCGCTGCCATCACCGCATGGTGGTACGAGGGCAAGACTGGATTCAACGACGGACCGTGGATGGGAATAACCGGCAGGATGATCTCGCCCCCTGGCCCTCCTGCCGCCCTGACTCTGCTGCCTCACTATGGCGGAGTGGGTCTGACGTGGGAGGCTCCCGACTACAACGGTGGCTTTGACCCCTACGAGTATGAGGTGCTCGTCGGCGCCATCGTCAAGGACACGGTCACTGGGACCAGCGCCGAGCTCTCCCTGGACCCGGGAAGCTACAGCATATCCGTCCGGGCCATAAGCCAGATTGGCACTGGAGACGAGGCCTCCGCGACCATCAATCTCAACCGTGACCTGGCCATCATCATCCCTACGACAGCGGACACTCTGCGTCCCGGGGACGTCAGCATCGAATGGTCCTACGCTGAGAACGAAGACATCATCGACCGCTTCGAACTGTATATAGACGGCAATTTCGAGGAAGATTTCGACACTGAGACTACGACTCATGACGTCCTGCTCAAGGTTGGCGTTTACGTAGTCGAGATCAGGGCCTTCGACGGCCTTGGCGGCCACATCTCGGCGCAGGTCAGCATTGATGTCAACGCTGACTACGAAGACGGAGCCTATCAGTACACGTTGAGCGGCGATATGGGTGATGGCCCCGCCATCATCACCGGCTACAGCGGCCTCGGAGGAGAGGTCATTGTCCCGGACACTCTGGGCGGCCAACCGGTCGAGAAGATTGCCACGAGCGCGTTCCAGGGAAATGAAGACATCACCAGGGTCTTCATCCCCGCCACCGTTGAGGACATAGGGAATGGGGCGTTCTCCGCTTGCGACAGTCTGACCGACGTAATCTTCTTGGGAGATGCCCCCGACGTCTCCGGCGATCTGCTGTCGGGTGACAGTGACCTCAGGGCCTGGTATGTCCAAGGCGCCAGCAAGTTCACATCGCCCAACTGGGCGGGCGTGAGATGCGAGGTGCTGGTTCCTGCCACTCCCTTCCAGAACCTCGTCCTGAAGCCTCTCTATGGAGGCGTGGAGCTGAGCTGGGAGGCACCTGTCGACTCTGGATCGCCGGTGTATGACGGATATGTGGTCTTCGTCGACGGCAATGTCGTGAACGACGCGATCCATCTGACAGACAGCTCATGCCGGGTCATCCTGGGAGCAGCAGAATACAGCATATCGGTCGCAGCTGGCAACGAGTACAACTATGGAGAGGAAGCCTCGGCGACAATTGACCTCAGCTATGCCTTGGAGATCACCAGTCCTGCTGTGGAAGACCTCCTGCGTCCGGGTCCCGTCACCATCGAATGGAGCTACAGTGAGTCTTCCGACATCATCGAGAGATTCCAGCTCGTCTTTGATGGTGTGGAAATCGATCTGGGCTCCAGTCTCCGATCGCACGAGGTTCCCCTGGCGGTGGGCAGCCGTGATGTCAGAATCATAGCCTACGATGCCAACGACAACGCCGTTGACGACCAGAGGGTCTACCTCATCATTGCCGACTACGATGACGGAACCTATCAATACACCCTGAGCGGTGATTTCGGTGATGGTCCTGCGATCATCACCGGCTACAGCGGGACCGGGGGCGAGGTCATCGTCCCGGGCACTCTGGGCGGCCAACCTGTCGAAGTGATCGCTGCAGGCGCATTCTGTGGGAATCTAGAGATTGTCGTACTCGTCATACCCGCCAGCGTGAAGACCATCGGCGAGGAGGCGTTCTCCGGCTGCGATGCCGTCGAAAATATCTTCTTCGAGGGAAACGCACCCGCTGTGGGGAATGACATACTGGCAGTTGGCAGCAGTATGACGGCCTGGTACTATGAGGGCGCGGAAGGATTCGACTCTCCGACGTGGATGGGCGTGGAATGCATAATGCTCATTCACATGTCTGCTCCGCAGGACCTCACCCTGACTCCGTTCTATGGTGGGATAGACATCACCTGGAGCGCACCTGCGAGCAGCGGGGTGCCCGAGTTCGAGGGCTATGTGCTCTTCGTCAACGGCGAGCAGGAGGCCGTGCTGACGGAGACTTCCCTCCGTCTCTTGCTGGAACAGGGAGTGTACAGCATAGATGTCCGTGCCTACAGCAAGTTCGGCCAGGGGCCAGCGGCCTCTCACGTGATCGATTTCAGCTATGGTTTGACCATCGTCAGCCACACCAAATTCGACATCCTGCGCCCGGTGACGATAAGCATCAAGTGGAATTACAGCGAAGGCGCCGCCATAGCCGATCACCTCCTGGTGATCGTGGATGGAGTGGAGACCCAGCTGGGGAGCGATGCGAGTTCCTTCGACATCCTCAAGCCAGTGGGCGGATACGACTTTGAGATCCGGGCTGTCGACATCCATGGCAACTCCATAAGCGATGAGCTGTTCCTCTTCATACGTGCTGACTATGACACTGGAATCTACCAGTACACCATGAGTGGAGAGTACGGCAACGGTCCTGCGATCATCACCGGCTACACCGGGCCTGGGGGCGAGGTCACAATACCCAGCACCCTTGGCGGCAAGAGTGTCGCAACCATCGCAGATGATGCCTTCCGCGGGAATGCCGAGATAACCAAGATCACCATCCCCGACAGCGTGAAGGTCGTTGGCGACGGAGCCTTCGCAGACTGTCTGGCTCTTGAGTCCGTGCACATCGGCAATGGCCTAGAGCAGATGGGGGCGGGAGTCTTCGACGGCGACATCAGCCTGAGGTCCATCACATTCGATGGGGATGCCCCCCCAGTCGATGGAGACCTCCTCTCCGACGAGGAGGGCTTCACCGTCTTCTACTACGAGGGAGCGGAGGGATTCGCCTCCGTGTGGGCCGGTGCCCCCACTGAGATGATATCCCCCGAGGGCGAGCTCAGCCCACTGCTCATCGCCGGGGCCGCCGTGGCGGCTCTGGGCCTGGTCGCCGCAGTTGGCTACACAGTGCTGAGGAGGCGCAAGGCTGCCAAGCCCTCCGATGTCGATGGAGGTGAGGGAGCAGAGGACGAAGTGGAGGAATAAGATAGCCAGCATCGCCCCTCTCGCTGGCCCTGTCCGGCGATGGGGGTGCCTCCCAGAGCATTCTCCCGGAACGCTGCCCAGGTAGCGTCTCCGGGAGCCAGACTGCGTCATCAAGGCCGGCCCAGGCAATCCTCCCTCATGAAAAGCTATAATCGATGTTGTCGATGTCGAGGCACATGAAGCGTAAGGGTATCTTTGGCCAGAGGATGATTCCGGACTCCGAGTTCTATCAGCACTTCTTCGACACCAAGGCGGAGGAGCTCGCTCTCGAGAAGCGCAAGGTCGAGGCTCTGGAATCCATAGCAAAGACTCTGGAGACGTTCTCCGCCAAGTATCTCCCCAAGAAGTGAGATCGCGGCGAGTCTGCGCCACCCCTGCCTCAATAAATGATCGAAAGGTCAAGGGCCACTGCATATTAGGCGGAGCCATCCAGTCTCCATATCGTCAGTCCCTTAGTACACTGGCAAACGTCGTAAGACAAACGTTATCAACATCAGTGGTGATTCTCGGAACCTGTTTCCGAGAGGTGTTCCATGCGTTTGCTGATAGTGTCTGGTTTGTTGGGGGTCGGCAAGACCTCGGTCATCATAGATGTCCTCAGGCGTCTGAACGAGGACTACGGAATGAGGATAGCCGTGGTCGAGAACGACATCGGCAAGAAAGGAATCGACAGCACCGTCCTGGAACGCTACGGCCTGGAGGTCAAGGATCTCCAGGGAGGATGCATCTGCTGCACCCTCAAGGACGGCCTGGTCAACACCCTCCGCCTCCTGGAGATCAACATGGATCCCGACATGGTCATCGTCGAGCCCACCGGCATCGCCGATCCCGAGTACATCATCGTCGGGGTGGAGGACGTCTCCGGCATAACCCTTGACGATGTCAAGGTCATCATCGTCATCGACGCGGAGCGCTTCCTCAAGATCAGGAAGATGTTCGAGCGCCCCCTCAAGAACCAGATCGATGTGGCGGACCTGGTCCTCATAAACAAGATGGACACCGTCAGCGAGGCAGAGCTGGAGGAGATCGAGGGCTACGTCCGCGAGCTCGGCTTCGAGGGCCCGGTCTTCCCGGTGCAGGCGGAGGAAGGCGTCAACATGGAGAAGGTCCCCAGCCTGCTGGTGGGAGAATGACCTTCGACGAGGACTATCAGCCCGCCGCGTTGACCTTCGAGGCCAACGGCCGCATGGATCCCGCCATGAGCGCCGAGGACGCCACCGCCCTCTTCAACGGGATAATAGGCGACCTCACCCGCGCCAGCGCCAAGGCCGGCGCCTGGATGATCGGCCACGTGAAGGCGGTTCTGGTCGCCGAGCCCGGCGGCATGCTGACCATCAGCTCAACCACCGAGGACGGCAAGGTGCGGAACCGGGAGAAGCTCGATGGCCCCGTGGAGGGCTACGCCTTCCGGGCCAACGTCATCGTCTACGGGATCAGCGAGGAGCAGGTCCTGGAGGTATCCAGGGACTATCTGCGGGAGGCCCTCCCGCAAGCTAGCATACAGATGATCGGAGAGGATTGCGAGGACCCGGAATGCAACGATCCGGACTGCCACGACCCCTCTCACCGCGTCATAATCCCTATTTCTTGACCTTTTTGGGCGCGGCCTTCTTGGCTCCCTTCTTGGGAGCCTCCCCCTCTTCCTCAGCGTCAGCCTTCTTCCGCTTTGGTCGCGTGGGGCAGTCCGGGTTCAGGCAGCGCGGGCCGCTCTGATACTCCAGGACCGGGGCGCTGCACTCCGGGCAGGGGTCCGGCAGGGGGCTGAGAGTGCCCCGGGGCGGCAGGCGGTATGTCTGCTCGCAGTCCGGCCAGTTGCTGCAGCCGGCGAAGCGGTTGCCCGCGCGGGAGTAGAGTATCCTGATGCGCCCCTCCTTGCAGGTGGGGCAGTCGCCGAGCTCGTTGCGGTCGGTGTTGAACTTGCACTTGGGGTCGACGCAGACCTCCTGCGGGGGCTGCCCGCGGCGAATCACCCTCAGCATGGGGTTCTCACACTCGGGGCAGGCCAGCTCAGTGGTCTGGACCAGTGCGGAGCGGGGCAGAGAGAAGCTCGCCCGGCACTCCGGGTAGGCGTTGCAGCCGATGAAGTTGCCGCGGCGGGAGCGCTTGATGTGGAGCTCGTCCCCACAGGCGGCGCAGGTGCCGACCAGCTGCTGCTCGCGCATGGCGTCGGCGATCTCCTTGCCCATCTTGTCCTCGTGCTCGCGCATGGTGGAGGTCACCTTGGCCAGCATCTCCTGGGACTCCTGCACGACCGACTCCAGGGTCCGGTCGCCGAGGGCGATCTTGCCCATGTTCTCCTCCAGGGCGGCGGTCATGGACACCTCGGAGATGTCGCCGCCGTACTTGGAGAGAGCCGACACCAGGGCGATGCCGCTGGGGGTCGGGGTCAGGTTGTTCCCCTGGACGTAGTTGCGGGAGTAGAGCTTCTCCACGATGTCGTGGCGAGTGCTCTTGGTCCCCAGGCCCAGCCTGTCCATCTCCTGGATCAGGTAGCCCTGGTTGTAGCGGTAGGGGGGCCGGGTCTCCAGTCTCTCCATCTCGGTGGACTTGACCGCCACGCGGTCGCCCGGGGAGAGGCGGGGGAGGACGACCTCCTCCGGCTTGCGATAGGGATAGTACTTCCGCCAGCCCTGGTCCAAGATGCGGTAGCCCTTGGCTTGAAAAGGCTCGCCGGCCAGGTCCAGGCGGCAGTCCACGAACTCCGCCAGCGCCGGCGGGGCCAGGGTGGCCATGAAGCGCCGCACGATGAGCTCGTAGAGCTTCCACTTCTCCCCCTTCACCTTCTTCTTGTTGGCAGGGGAGGTGGGGTGGATGGGCGGGTGGTCGGTGGTGCTGCGGCGGCCGCGGGAGGGTGATATCTTCTCTTGGGCGAGAATCTCCTCGGCCTCGGAGGCGAAGGGAGTGTCCTTCAGCCTCTCCAGCAGGTTCCGCAGCCCCAGGCTGCGGGGGTAGACGGTGTTCTCCGTCCGTGGGTATGATATGTAACCGGAGGTGTAGAGCTCCTCCGCGAGCTTCATCGCCCTGGCGGGGGCGATGCCGATGCGGTTGGCCTCCACCTGGAGCTGAGTGGTGTCGAAGGGTGGGGGCCGGAACTCCTCCTTCTCCTCAATCTCGTAGGACTTGACCGAGGCCTCGCCCTGGTCCTTGATGCGGGAGGAGACGGCCTCCGCCTCTTCCTCGGTGTTGAAGGGGTTCTCCTCGTGCTCGCCGGGGAAGCCCTCCTCCCCGAATGTCCCGGATATCTCCCAGTAGGGGACGGGGACGAAGCTCTCGATCTCCTCGTGGCGGTCAACCAGGAGCTTGAGGGTCGGGCTCTGCACCCGGCCGACGGACAGGAAGTTCTGCCCCAGCTGATTGGATGCCAGCGAGACCATGCGGGTGAGCACCGCTCCCCAGGCCAGGTCGATGACCTGCCGGGCCTCGGCGGCGTCAGCCAGACGCTCGTCGGCGGCGCTGAGATTTTCGAAGGCGGACTCTATCTCCACCTTGGTGAGGGCGCTGAAGCGAGCCCTCTGGATCTTCTCCCGGGGCACGCCGGCGAGGCGCACGGTCTCCAGGCCGATGAGCTCTCCCTCTCTATCATAGTCAGTGGCGATGATGACCTCGTCGGCGTCCTGCATCTCCTCCCGGATGGCTGCCAGGATCCCTTTGGCCTTGACGGTCTTCACCGAGGGCTGGTGGACGAGGTCCTCCGGACGGACGCTCTGCCAGTCGTTGAACTCCTCCGGATAGTCAAGCTCGATAATGTGGCCTCTCAGGCCGATCACCGCGTAGTCGTCCCCGCCGGACTGGAAGCGGAGAACCGGGGTGCTTCCTATCTTCTCCGTCTTGTATCCGTCATCAGAGAGGATGGTGGATATCCTGCGTGCGGAATTGGACTTCTCAGTGATCACTAGCCTCTTCATCGGCGCTATTCATCCGGTATTGATTATAAATAGTTGCCAGTTGCAGTTAGTGTGAGTGGCGGTGACCCACATGGTGGATGTGGGCACTGGTCGGTGAGGCCATGGTGAGACGCCCCCTCAGGACGCCGCGCACCGAGGCGATCTGGTCGGCCAACCTCTTCAGCTCGATGAGGGTGCCGCTGACCAGCAGGATCTCCATGCAGCGATTCTGGTCCAGGTGGACGTGGATGGTGGTGCTCACATGGTTGTTGCTGGAGTGCTGGAGCTCCATCAGCTGCTCGGAGACGTTGCTGGTGGCGTGATCGTAGATGATGGTGATGGTTCCGACCATGTACTGATCGGGATTCTTCCAGTCCTGCTCGGCGAGGGAGTCGCGGATGAGGTCCCTCAAGGCTTCCGAGCGGCTGCTGTATCCCTTGCGGACAATCATCTCGTCGAACTCCTCGAGGAGATTCGGCTCCAGGGAGACTCCGATTCTGGTGACTTTGTCCATGTTTATCGGCTCTATATCTCCCATGTCGATAATAACCTCTCGCATCGCGGACAGCGAACGGTTCTCCCGTTGGTCTTAAATAATGTCCGAATTCTCTATTGAGGCAGGTGTTGTGTGATGGATCATGCCGAGGTATTTCTCACCGGACTCCAAGGGGCTCTGGAGAGGATAGCGCCGGATGATGATGTCGGCGTGCTCTTCTCCGGCGGTCTGGACAGCTGCATAGTCGCCGCCCTTTTGGCGCGGGAGCGCCAGGTGACGCTCTACACCGCCGGCCTTGAGGGCTCTTACGACCTCCGCTCCGGCGAGAGGGCGGCGGAGATCATGAATCTCCCCTGGGTGCCGATAGTCCCGGACGAGGAGGAGCTCCTGGACGGGGTGAGGTCCATCATCCGCAGCACCGGCACGGTAAACCCGATCCTGATATCCTTCGACATACCGCTCTACTTCGTGTCCAGCCGCGCCAAGGAGAGGATGCTCTTCAGCGGCCAGGGCGCCGACGAGCTCTTCGCCGGGATTGCCCGCTGCAAGGACCTGGACGAAGTGAAGCGTCAGGAGTGCATGGACACCGACATGGCCAAGCTTCTCAACGAGACTCTGGCCGGCGAGGCCAGCATCGCCAAGGACTTCGGCAAGGATCTCCGCTACCTGTTCCTGGACCCGGGCGTGGTGGATGCGGTCAAGGCCATGTCGCTGGGCCCCGAGGCCGGTCCGGACATCAACAAGATCATCTTGCGGGAGGTCGCCCGCCGCTTGGAGTTGGGAGAGCTGGCCGAGAGGCGGGAAAAGACCGACCGCTACGGCCCCGGCTCGATGCGCAGCCTCAGAGAGGTCGCCAAGGGCCGCGGCATCACCATGCGCGCGCTCATGCAGCAGCTGGCCGAGGAGGTATGAATCATGACGAGAACCGATTATCACGATGTGCTGAAATGGCTCTTCGGACTGGAGTCCGAGGGCATACGCTTCGGACTTGAGAACACCCAGGAGCTGCTGCGGAGGGTGGGGAACCCCCATCTGGGCATCCCGAGCATACACGTCGCCGGCAGCAACGGCAAGGGCTCCACATCATCCATGATCGAGGTCTCGCTGCGGGCCGCTGGGCTGCGCACCGGCCTCTACACCTCCCCTCACCT
>CAYXFQ010000002.1:0-19683 GCA_964464345.1 uncultured Methanomassiliicoccales archaeon
GCGGCGGGGTGCCCAAGAACTACATCCAGCAGACCGAGGTCATCGCCGAGATGCTTGGCCACGACATGGGCGGCCACCACTACGCCATACAGATAACCACTGACTCCCCGGTCTGGGGCGGCCTCTCCGGCTGCACCTTCGAGGAGGCTCAGTCCTGGGGGAAGATCAACAAGGACGCCCGCAAGGCGGTGGCCTACGTGGAGGCCACCATCGGCCTCAGCCTGATCTCCGCCTACATACTCCAGAAAGGGGTCTGGAAGGGGCGGGAGCGCCTGGACATGCAGTGGGAGGGCGATGAGCTGAAGGCCATCGGCCGGAAACCGCTGGAGTGAGCCTGGCGTGCGCGGCAGACTGACCATCGGGCTCTACAACTCCTACGACCCCACCCGCTTCCGGGAGGCGCACCGCCGCGCCCTGGCGCGGGCGGGGCCGCTGGCGCTGGCCTTCGACGCCAACCTGGTGACCTTCGGCTTCCCCTTCCCAGAGGAGATCCGCCTGCCCACCGAGCTGGCGGAGTGGGTTGCCGACAGCACCAGCATCGGCAGGGACGGCGGCCATCTGCGGGAGCTGAGCGCCAGCGGGCGCTTCCAGAGCTTCCCCCTCCCCGGGCGGGGCCTCCCGCCCCAGCTCGGGGAGCCGGTGCTCACCACCAGCCGCCCGGACGCGGCGCTGGAGGTGAAGCTGGAAGAATTGGCGGAGCAGCTGCGAAGCGGCAGGAGCCTGCTCCTGCTCTTCGGGCTCGGCCCCCACGGCCTGCCGCGCAAGGCGGCGGCCATACCCAAGCTCCATCTGGACGTGAGCGGGGCGGGGATATCCCTGGAGACCTGCACCGCCCTCGGGGCGGTGACGGGCGCCCTCGGCACCCTGGCGCGTCAGTAGTTCTCGTAGAGGAGCCCCTTGGACTCCAGCAGCGAGCCGCGACCCTTCTCCGCCCGGCCGACTATGGCGGCGTTGGGCCACTCCTGGACGATGGACTCCGCGTCCTCCCTCCCACAGAGCAGGGCGTAGCCCATGCCCATGTTGAAGGTCTGGTACATCTCCTGGTCGCTCACCCCTCCCCAGTCCTGCAGAAGCCGGAATATGGGCTGGGGCTCGACCGGGTCGTCCACGACGTAGCGCAGGTCGGGGCGGAGGCGGAGGAAGTTCCTCAGGCCGCCGCCGGTGATGTTGACCATGCCTCTCACCTCATGGCCCTCTATGATCGAAAGAACCTGGCGGACGTAGATCTCGGTGGGCTCCAGCAGCTCCATTCCCAGGCTGCGGCCCAGCTCCGGGACCTCGTCCCTCATGCCCACGCCGGCGGCCTCGGCCACCTTGCGGGCCAATGTCAGCCCGTTGGAGTGCACCCCGGAGGAGCGCAGGGCGACGATCACGTCCCCCTCCTTGACGTCCTGGCCGCGGATCAGCCTCTCCTTGAGCATGTAGCCCAGGCAGGTGCCGGAGATGTCCACGCCGTTCACCATCTCGGGCAGGACTGCGATCTCCCCGCCGACGATGTCCATGTTGGAGAGCTCCGCCCCCTTCTCCAGGCCGCGGCCGAGAGAGGCGCTGAGCTCCGGGTCGGGGCGGTCGATGGCCACGTAGTCCACGAAGGACATGGGCTCCGCGCCCACGCAGATGGTGTCGTTGACGTTCATGGCCACGCAGTCGATTCCGACGCTGTCCCATTTCTCCAGCTCGGCGGCGATGAGGAGCTTGGTGCCCACGCCATCGGTGCAGAGGGTGAGGTAGACGTCCCCAAAATCGATGAGGCTGGTGAAGAGCCCCTTGGCGTCCACCATCCTGCCCCGGCCCTGCCGGCGGAATCCCAGCTCTCCCACCAGGGAGTCAATGGCTCCGGACTTGCGGTCTATGTCCACTCCGGCCTTGGCGTAGGTCCATCCTTTCTCAGACAATGAAAGCCCCCATCGGTAATCCGGCCACCCGTTTATATTTCCATCCCCGTCCCACGGGGCAAAACTAGTTATGCCCAGTTCCCGAATCTGGCTTGATGAGCCGACGCTGGATATCAGAGAGGAAGCAGGAGCACTTCTATCGCAAGGCCAAGCGCATGCACTATCGCTCCCGGGCAGCCTTCAAGCTGATCCAGATCGACCAGCGCTTCCAGGTGCTTCGCCCCGGGGATGCGGTGGTGGACCTCGGCGCCTCCCCCGGCGGCTGGGCCCAGGTGGCCAAGGACGCGGTGGGGGAGAGTGGGAAGGTGATCGGGGTGGACCTGGCCCACTGCCGCCCCTTGGAAGGTGTCGAGTTCATCAGGGGGGACATCAACTCCCCCGAGACCATCCAGGAGCTGCTCTCCCGCTTCGGCGGGCGGGCCGACGTCGTGATATCCGACATGGCCCCGAACATCAGCGGCAACTACCCCACCGACCACGCTCGATCGGTGCATCTGGGTCAGTGCGTACTGGGGGTCTGCGACCGCATCCTGAGGGAGGGCGGCAGGATGGTCATGAAGGTCTTCATGGGCGACCTCTTCAACGAGCTCATGGAGGACGTCCGCTCCCGCTTCCCGCAGGTCAGCGTGCACACCCCGGAGGCCACCCGCAAGGAGTCCTCCGAGGTCTACGTCATCGGCGAGGGCTACATCGCGCATGAGCCCCCGCCCCTGCCAGCACCGCCAGAGGGGCCGGAGCCCATGTTCCGCAAGAGGGGGAATCTGATATGAGGCCTGGAAAGATCGTCTGCGTGGGTTGGAACTACCGCTCTCATCTGGAGGAGACTGACGCCGTACTGCCGGAGAAGCCGCTCATCTTCCTCAAGGCCACCAGCACCCTGGTCGCCGATGGGGAGCCCGTCCGGATTCCGCGCGATGTCGGCGCCATCCATCACGAGGTGGAGCTCGCCCTCGTCATCGGCAAGGAGGGGAAGAACGTGGACCCGTCCGAGGCGATGTCGCACATATCGCACCTGGCGGTCTTCAATGACATCACCGCCCGCGACCTCCAGACCTCGGCTCGGGACAAGGGTGAGCCCTGGTGCCTGAGCAAGAGCATGGACTGCTTCGGGCCCATCTCGGCCTACACGCCCATCGAGGATGCCCCTCCCATCGAGGAGCTCACTCTGGAGCTGAGGGTGAACGGGGAGCTGAGGCAGAGCGCGTCCTGCCGCCAGATGGTCTTCGGGCCGGAGGAGCTGATCCCCTACATATCCCGATTCATGACCTTGGAGGTGGGCGACATCATCATCACCGGGACCCCAGAAGGAGTGGGTCCCTTGGAGCCCGGCGACGTGGTGGAGGCTCGCATACCTGGCGTGGCTACGCTGCGCAACCCCATCGTCTAGAGCAGCCCGGAATCGGCTATGGCCTGGAAGGCGCCGTCCAGCATGAACTGCACCGCCACTGCCGCCAGTATCAGACCCATGATCCGCGAGAAGGCCATGGTGCCGCTGCGGCCCATGACCCTGAGGATGATGTCCGACCGGCTGAGGATTATGTAGGTGATCCCCGCCGTGAGCAGGATGCCCATGAAGACGAAGAGGTAGCAGGACACCGCCCCTCCCTCCTGGAAGTTGGAGATGAGGATCATCACGGTGGTGATGGAGCCCGGGCCGGCGAACATGGGTATGCCCAGGGGGACGATCCCCACCATGGTCTTCTCCACCGCCTCGTCCGCCTCGCTCTCGGTTATCTGGCCGGAGACCGGCCTCCCCTGCACCATGGCCAGCGCCACGATGAAGAGCAGGGCGCCACCGGCTACCCGGAAGGCGGGAATGGTGATCTTGTAGATCGAGAAAATCAATTCCCCGAAAATACCGAAGGTGAAGAGAACGCCTATCATCACCAGGCAGACCTTGATCACCACCCGCCTCTTGAGCTCCGGTGAGAAACCATCGGTTACGCTGACGAAGAAGGGGACGTTGCCCACAGGATTCACGATGGCGAATATGGTGACCATCGCGGTGATTCCGGCTGAGATATCGAGGACTACCATTATAGAACGGGCTTCCTATTTATCGCGCCTCTATAAAAACCGTTCCCTTCTCAGGAAAGACGTCCTCAATCCCAGAAGCGCTTGGTGCGGGCGTAGGTGACCTCTGCGGCCAGGATGTCCCTGAGCAGCCCCTCCTCGTCATCATGCGGCCGGCGCAGAATGCGGGAGGCGGCGTCCGGCCCCACGCCACGTCCAGAGAGGGCCAGCACCGCCCTCTTGCCATGGCCGCGGACCAGGTTGGCGTTGCGGGACAGCCGGGCTAGCTCCCGGCGGTCGTCGTCATCCAGATCCTTCTTGTCGAGGAGCTTGACCAGCTCCCGCTCGTAGCCCTTCAGGGCGGCGACCATCTCGCCGTCGCAGCTCGGGCAGCGCTCCTTCTCGGGCGAGTCGCCGCTTCTCCGCCGTCGCTGGGTGCGGCAGCTGAGGCAGGTCATGAAGAGCGTCTCGTCCTCCAGCCGGCGCTTCAGGGCCATCAGTATCGCCCGGTCCGCCCGCTGGGGCTGCATGAGCTCCTTGGCGCTGCCGATCCCCTGCTGGCCCATGGGGCTGATGCCGGTGACCTCCAGGCTGATCTCCCCATCCCGCAGGCGGCGCAGCACCTCCCGGGCCCCCTCCAGGTCCAGATCCTCCTGCAGGACCTTGTCCACCGCCTCCCGGTAAGCGGGACTGCCCTCGAAGATGTCGAAGAGCCGAGAGAAGCGCATGTGGCGATGGTCGGCGTCCTTGTCGACGATGCCGAACTTCTTGGCCACGTAGACGAAGCGCCAACGGAGGTAGGAGGAGTTCTTGATGACCAGCCGGGCCAGCGACTCCACGCTCTCCGGGTCGATGGACGTAAGCGTTTCCTGGATGAAGCCGGGGCCCGGGTTGCGGGGCATCTCCATCAGGATGCGGTAGGCGTCGGTGGTAACGCTCACGCTCTCACCCATGCGGGCGCTAAGAAGGGCGGAGAGAAGCTTGCTCAGGGTCTCGTTCACCCTGCTCCCGAAGCAGCAGTTGAGTATCGCCAGCCGGTCGCCGATCTCCAGGGTCATGAGCTTGTCCGAGGGGACCGGGCCGGCCTCCATCTGCTTCTCCACGTACTCCCGCACCCGGCGCTGGGAGTCCTCGTCCCCGGCGTAGGGGCTGAAGTCCAGCAGGCGTCGCAGCCTGCCAACTTCCTCCGCCACCTTGAACGGGACCGGGATGTCCTCGCCCACCCAGGAGGGCACCGAGCCGATCTCCCCCACCTGCTCCACCAGCAGCTCATCCTCCTCCATGTCGATGATGCGCCAGTTCCGTCCCTTGGCGATGAAGGTGGCGAAGGGCTCCGCGAAGCTGATGACGAAGCTCTCGTCCAAAGTGCCGACGATGGCACGGTCGCTGATGTCCCGGATGAAGAAGACCCGCTCGTCGGGAATCATCGAGATGTTGTCGTAGAAGTACTTCATGCCCTTGCGGCTGCGGCGGAAGCCCTCCTCGTCCTCGTAGAGCATGCGTATGGAAATCAGCTGCTCCATGACCTCGTCCATCTCCTCTCGCTGCAGGTAGCGGAAGGGATGGGAGCGGCACAGAACCTCCCAGGCCTGCTCTCTGGTGATGCGGCCGGCCATGGTCATGGCCACCAGCTGGTTGGCCAGAACCGTCAATGGCGAGGGACGTCCTCTCTTGACCTCCATCTCCTGCGCCAATGCGCGGCGGGTGACCACCATGGCCTCCGCAACCTCGTCAGGGTCGTTGGCGATGACGGCGCCCTTCACGGTCTCCCCCACGCGGTGGCCGGCCCGACCGGCCCTCTGCACCAGGCGAGATACCTGGCGAGGGGAGTTGTACTGCAGGACCAGCTCGGTGGAGCCCACGTCGATCCCCAGTTCCAGGGAGGAGGTGCTGACCAGGGCGCGGAGCTCCCCCTGCTTGAAGCTCTCCTCCATCTCGATGCGGATCTCCTTGGACAGGGAGCCGTGATGCACCCCGATGGGGAGCTCGCTGCCCCAGAGGTTGTAGCGGGCGGCGATGCCCTCGGCGGTCTCCCGGGTGTTCACGAAGAGAAGGGTGGAAGCATGCTCGCCCACCAGCTCCAGCGCGCGTCGCATGGAGGCCAGCAGGTCGGGGTCGCTGGAGAGCTTCTCCGCCCTCTCGCGGTCCTCCTCGATGGGATAGGGGCTCTCCACCCATAGCTGCAGGTCCCGCATGGTGTCATGGCGGCTGATGATGACCTTCCTGTTCACGCCTCCCAGGTATGCCGCCACCTCCTCCTGGTCGCCGACGGTGGCGGAGAGCCCGATGCGCTGGAACTCCCCTGCCAGGGAGGCCAGGCGCTCCAGGGCCACTGCCAGCTGGGCCCCCCTCTCGCCGGTGGCCAGCTCGTGCACCTCGTCCACCACCACCCAGCGCACCCGGGAGATGTGCTGGCGGAGGTTCTTGCCGGTGAACATGATCTGCAGGGTCTCCGGCGTGGTGATGAGGATGTCCGGGGGATTCCGAGACTGCCGGGACCTCTCGGCGACGGAGGTGTCCCCGTGCCGGACGGCGATGCGGAGGTCCAGGGCGCTGCCGTACTCCTCCAGGCGGCGCAGCATGTCCCGATTCAAGGCCCGGAGCGGCGTGACGTAGATGCAGCTGATCCCGTCCCGGGGCTCCTGGAGCATCATGTGCAGAATGGGCAGGACCGCCGACTCGGTCTTGCCGATGCCGGTGGGGGCGATGACCAGAGCGTTGTCGCCTCCCAGTATGAGTGGTATGGATGCCCTCTGGGGCTCAGTGGGCTCCTCGATTCCCCGCTCCCGGAGCATCTCCTGGATGCGGGGGTCTAGGCTCTTGAAGGACATGTCCGCATTTCACGACAGCTCGCGCTGACGGGCAACAAAATGGGAAAAGGGGGAAAAGGTTTCCGAGCTTACTCGGTTAGTTCCAGCAGGAGCTCGGAGATGTCCATGATCCGTATGTCGGACCCGGCCTGAGCAGCGCCGTGCTTGAGGTTCAGCACGCAGAAGGGGCAAGCGGTGACGATGACCTCCGCCCCGACCTCCTCAGCATCGCGGACGCGAGCCTCGGCCACGTTGACTGCGAAGTCGTTGTAGGCGCTCTTGTAGCCGCCTCCGGCGCCGCAGCAGCGGGAGCTCTCCCGGCTCTTCTCCATCTCCACGTACTCCAGCCCCTTGATCTTCTTCAGGACGTTGCGGGGAGCGTCGTAGACTCCGGCGTGCCGTCCGAGGTGGCAGGGGTCGTGGTAGGTGACCTTGTGGTTGAACTCCTTGGTGAGCTTCAGCTTCCTCTCGTCGAGGAGCTTCTCAGCGTACTGGGTGAAGTGGATGACTTCCTGATCGGTCCGGGCGTAGTAGTCCCCGAAGTCAGTCTGCACGGTCTTGTAGCAGCCCGCGCAGGTCATGACCATGTTCTTGGCGCCCATGGAGTCAGCCTTGTCGATGACAGTGTTGGAAGCGACCTTGGTGAGGTGAGTCTGCCCGGTCCTCAGGGCCGGAGAGGTGCAGCACCACTCGTCCTCGCCCAGGCAGTTCATCTTGACGCCGGCACGGTCCAGAACCTGGACTCCGGCCTTGGCTATGTCCTGCATCCTGTAGGATCCAGTGCAGCCCGCGAAGAATACGGTGTCGGGGATCTCCGCCCTCTCGACCTCCTCAGGCCACCAGGCGTCCCGGTCAGCGGGGTCCTCCCCGTAGGGGTTCCGGCCGGTCTGGATGCGCTCAGCCAGCTTGGCGTGGGGCGGCAGGGGAGCGACTCCCTCCTCGACCAGCCATCTCCTGACAGTCTCCCAGAAATCCACCAGCTTGATGTTGGCGTGGCATACAGTCTCGCAACTGCCGCAACCAGTGCAGTTGAACATGGCGTTAACAAACTCCTGGCTCAGCTCAACCTTCCTGCCGAGCAGCCGGTCCATGGGGTTTTTCTTCTCGAGCTGGGCGAGGTAATAGATCTTACCGCGCGGGGTTACGGACTCCCAGGGGGTCTGTTTGTGAGTTTCGCAAGCTTCGATGCAATAGCCGCATTGAAGGCAAGCCAACATCTCCTTTTGGATTCGGGGCATTCTTCCCATCAGGATACCTCAGTTTTGGTCATTTTGTGATGAGGGCCAGTCTGCCGGCCGGCCCCTGATTTGAAATCATGCTTAACAGGATAACAGTATATTTAATTTTTCTATTCATATTTCGTCGCCGTTTCCAGCATCCAGATGGGCGCATCCCTATACTACCAGTATTTATGTTAGCATTCGGATTCTGAGGCATGAGCAAAACTGGTTCACAAAACATGAGGCTGCTAGGCTCTGTGGCGGCCATACTGGTGCTGGTGTCTCTGCTGCTCCCCTGGATTACAACTACTTTTCTGGGGGTCTCGACTGACATGACTGGACTCGAGGTCTTCGAGAACGCCTCTGGCAACGAGCAGTACTATCCGCTGATTGCCGGAGTGCTGGCCGTCGTGGCCCTGGTGGCTCTGCAGATTCCCCTGTCGTCCACTCTGCGGCAGGCGCTGCCCCTCGTGCTCGGTCTGATAATCGTCATCTGCGTCTTCCTCCTCTACAACTCCATGGATGAGGTCTCCTTCGGAGGCGTGACCTTCGCCAAGATCGAGTTGGCATACGGGGCCTACCTGGCTGCGATAGGTGGCGTGGGAGTGGCGGTGTCTGGATTCCTGGACCGCTAGTACTCGAACGAACAACCCGCCCTCCGCAAGGCGCTGGGCGGGGCAACTTCCTTTTTTAAAAACTCATCCCAGTGGGGAAGAGTGGAGAAGATGGTGGGCCCGACCGGATTTGAACCGGCGACCATCTGGTTATGAGCCAGACGCTCCACCAGACTAAGCTACGGGCCCTTTGCGGGTAAAGTGGAGAGCGGGAGGATATTTATCGATATCGGTTCCCGGCCGTAAAAAGGAGGTTCAGATAAAAGAACGGGGCCAGGGTCGAAGCCCAGGCGCCCGTCCTTTCACCTTCCCTAAGGAAGTTTTCTTAACAGGTTTAGCAAGGGGATTCAAAAGATTGGCCTACCCATATATCCATGTTTTGGGAATGCTTCGCAAGAGTCCGAAGCATTGCTGAGAGAAGAATGTGAGAAGAGGATGGCGCCGTCGCACGGGCTCGAACCGTGGGCCTTGTGATTAACAGTCACACGCTCTACCTACTGAGCTACGACGGCCTTTGTCTAGGGTCAAAATAGAGGGCGTATATTAAAGAGTTGCGACAATCGGCCCCTACGGGGGCTCAGAGGTCCTGGCGCAGGGCGGAGACCCTCTTCTCCAGTGCGGCCAGGAAAGCCTCCAGCTCCAGGGCGAAGGCCTCGCTGGCGTCGGTGAGCACCGCTCCCTCCGCGGAGGGGTTGATGATCCCGTCCTGTTCCAGTATGCGCAGGGAGTAGCGGACCTTGTGCTGGGGGAGGTCCAGTATCTCCGCCAGGCGGATGATGCCGATGGGCTGGTGCTCCTTGAGAGCGGCGACTATCCCCACGTGCCTCTCCAGCATCTCCATCTCTCCGTCCAGCTTCTCTATGAGGGAATGACACCAGTCCATGCTACGCACCCTGTGCTGATTCTCCTATGATTATTTGAAACATCCTCGAGGAAATCAATTTAATATCGTCAAATGAATCCATGTAGCATGGACCGGGGCAAGATTCTGCGCAGGGCTGTTCACCTAAGCGCTCCTCTCTTTTCCCTGCTCTACTTCGTGCCCGAGATCGTCCCCGACATAGATTGGCATCTGGCCGTGGTCATAATCTGGGGCGCATTCTTCGTCTTTGACATTCTGAGAAGGCGCTTCAAGTGGGATTTCCCGGGGCTGAGGCCCTACGAGATGGAGAGGATGTCGGCGGCGGCCTGGTTCGTCAGCGCCCTGGCGATCCTTCTGCTGTTCTTCCCCTTCGAGTACGCCCTGCCAGTCCTTCTTGGGCTCGGTGTCGTCGATCCCCTGAACGGGGACCTGCGCAGAGCGGGGTCGAATCTCTACCCACTGGCCCCGTCGCTGCTCTACTTCGCGATGACGCTGGCGCTGCTCTTCCATTTCTTCGGGATGACTCCGGTGGTGCTACTCGCTGCGCTGGCAGCGACAGTGGCGGCCATGGGCGCCGAAAGCATCCGCTCAAAAGTGGTGGACGACGACTTCCTGATGGTAATCGTCCCGGCCGTGGTCTTGGCCGTGGTGTTCGCACTGGCGGCCTAGCGGCCGTACCAGTGCTGCTTTCCCCAGCGGTTGTAGTTCGTCCACCAGGATTGGATGGCAGAGTTGCAGCAATCCAGCGCGGCCTGCTCATCCTTGTGAGTCTTGTAGCAGTCCAGGCATTGGAACCTGCGCTCCATCTTCTTTTCCTTAGCCATTGCCTCCCCCCATTGAGAACAGCGTTAATAAACTTTTATTCCGGGGGCTTATAAAATCCATCTGGGTCAGCCCTGCTTTCCACCGCTTGGCGGCGATGCGGATTTAGTAACAGTTTATATGATACATCGCTATAGTGGTTGACATGAATCGCATCAAGGTCATCAGTGAACCCTCAGAGCTTGTTCCAATGCTGAGGGCGGTGGACACTCCCGTCAAACGGGATGTCCTCAAGGAGGTGACCTTGGAGTGGAGGACTGCCAAGGAAATCGAGGAAAAATTCGGCGCCGAGGGGCGCGAAGCAATCCTCTTCTTTGAGAAAATGAGGCTGGTAGAGAGTCGCTGGCAGTCCACTGGCGGCAACTATCCCGAGAAATCCTATCACACTTACTACACTTCCTTCCACATCAATGCCCAATGGCCAGTTTATGAGATCAGCGACGTCCTCGCCGCGGCTATGATGCCCGAGGAGGACTACCGGGAGCTCGAGGACAAGATCGTCGAAGAGGTGGGCGAGCGCGGCTGCTTCTCCGGCGACGTCGCGGAGTCGCTGGGTCTGACCTCCACCATGCTGAGGAGCCTGGTGCGGAGGTCGGTCCGCCTAGATTACCGCGGGCATCGCATCGAGCTCATGAAAGAGAAATAGTGGTCCCAATGCCCGGCATCTGGATTCTCCGTGTCGGCCATCGGCCGGAACGGGACAAGAGAGTGACTACCCACGTTGCCCTCTCCGCCCGGGCCCTGGGCGCCAAGGGCATCTACGTCGACACTCCCGATCCACGCCTGGAGGAGGGCATCGCCTCGGTCGTCGACCGCTTCGGCGGCGACTTCAGCATCGAGACCGGCAGCCCCTGGAGGCAGATCCTCAAGGACTTCCCTGGAAAGGTGGTCCACCTGACCATGTACGGCCAGCGCATGGACGAGGCCTTGGAGACGCTGTCTCCCGGAGGTGACATTCTATTGGTAGTGGGAGCGGAGAAGGCTCCGCCCGAGCTCTATCAGCGTTCCGATCTCAACGTCTCGGTGGGGAATCAACCTCACTCGGAGATTGCCGCCATGGCGATATTCCTGGATCGCCTCACCGGTGGCGAGGCACTGTACAGCGACCGCGGGGGAAGGATGGAGGTCCTTCCCACTGAGAGGGGGAAGAGGGTTGTCGACCATTCCTGATCCGGAGGGCTGCGTCCGCATCCTGCGGGAGGCGGGTTGCAGCCAGAGGGTGGTGAAGCACTCCTGCACCGTGCACGCTTTGGCGATGCCGATCGCCGAGAAGTGCGGAGCAGATCTGCCACTGGTGTCCGCCGGGGCGCTCCTGCACGACCTCGGCCGCGCGGTGGAGCAGGGGGCGACCCACGCCATCGTCGGCGCCAACATGGCCCGCGAGCTCGGCCTATCGGAGAAGCTGGTGGAGATAATCCGCCGCCACGTCGGTGCCGGCCTGGATGATGAGGACGTGCGAAACCTCGACCTGCCGCCGGGGGACTACATGCCTCGGACATTGGAGGAGAAGATCGTCGCCCATGCTGACAACCTCACCACCGACGACAGGCTCTGGTCCTATCAGAAGGCCCAGACCCGCATGGTCGCCAAGGGCCTGTTCCGGCCCGCCGACCGACTGAAGCGCCTGCATGAGGAGCTCTCAAAACTGTTCGGCTCCGATCTGGACCTTCTGGTCTTCTCCATGGGGGAGAAGCCCGCCCTGCACCCCGCCTGCGGGGAATGAAGGCTCAGAGCTTGCTCTTCAGGTTCCCCTCGTCAGCCAGCACCCGCTCCGGGAAGTATCTCAGAATTATGACGTCGCCCACGGCCTGTATCCAGCGGTAGGGGACGCTCACCGGCAGCGAGTCCTTGACCAGCACCGGGCTGGTCTCATCCAGGAAGATGCCGTCCACCTTCCTCCCGCTGAGGTCCAGGACTAAGTTCGACACCGATCCCAGGTAGATTCCCTTGGGGCTGTAGACCTTCAGCCCTATCAGATTGACCGTTTCCTGGAGCATATGCACCCCCTTCGTCATCAGGCTGAGGGGATATATCCTTTCCCAGCGCGATGAGGCCCATAACTGAATCGCCGTTCGTTGTGAAAACTATATATTTGCCACCCTTGATGCAAAGGGAGCGCCAGGGCCAGGAGGTCCTGCCGCACTAGAGGTCATATTATGGCTGGGAAAGTCGTTGAACTGAGTGACTCCACTTTTGATGAATTCGTGGAGTCCAACAATGTAGTGCTGATCGACTGCTGGGCCGCCTGGTGCCGCCCCTGCCTGATGCTCGCTCCCGTCGTGGAGGAGCTGGCGCAGGAGCTCGCGGGCAAAGTTGGCATCGCCAAGCTCAACGTCGATGAGAACCCCGGCATATCCATGCGCTTCGGCATAACTGCCATCCCCACCATGCTGGTCTTCAAGGACGGGGTCATGAAGGACCCCCTGGTCGGTGTCCGGCCCAAGGAAGACATCAAGAACTATCTGCTGGCCCTCTGAAAGGAGGGATAGGGATGGAAGCTGACGTCGCCATAATCGGCATGGGGCCCGCCGGGCTCCAGGCCGCCATACACTCCAGCCGCCGCAAGGCCCGCACCGTGGTCCTGGGGCGACCGGAGGACAGCGCCATCTACCCTGCGGATCTGGAGAACTACCTGGGATTCCGGGACGGACCCGGCAGCGAGCTGCTGGCGCTTGGCGCCGAGCAGGCCCGCTCCTTCGGGGCCGAGCTCCTGGAGGAGGACGTCATCGGCGCCGAGAAGGCGGATGATGGCTTCGTCCTCAAGCTGGAGAGCGGGAAGGAGCTGCGCTGCCGCTCCCTGATCTTCGCCACCGGCATATCCAGGAAAAAGCTCAACATCCCGGGAGAGAAGGAGTTCTTCGGCAAGGGCGTCAGCTACTGCGCGAACTGCGACTGCAATTTCTACAAGCAGCGGCCGGTCGCCATCATAGGCGATGGCTCCGAGGCTGCCTCCTCCGCCGAGCTCATGACCCACTACGCCTCCAAGGTCTACTGGGTCACCCCCGAGCCCAAGGCCAACCAGAACATGGTCGATCGCGCCCTGGCCGCCGGCGTCGAGCTCATCCAGGCCGCCTCATCGGCCGTCCTGGGGGAGGAGAAGGTCGAGGGCCTGCGCCTGGAGGATGGGCAGGAGCTAGAGGTGAACGGAGTGTTCATCGAGCTCGGCTCCCGCTCCTCCGCCGACCTGGCCATGGACCTGGGCATCCTTCCGGACCCGGAGGGCAGCCTGAAGGTGGACGCCGAATGCCGGACTTCCCTCGAGGGAGTCTTCGCCTGCGGCGACGTGACCGGCAAGCCCTGGCAGCTGGCTCGCGCCGTCGGCCAGGGAGCGGTGGCCGGCCTCAACGCCGCCGCGCACTCTCGGGACGGATGACTTGTCGCTGGTGAACGAACTCGCGGCGGGCATGCTCCGCAAGGAGGGGGGCTTCCAGGAGGCCCTCAAGAAGATCCTCGCCGTCGACCTCGAGATGAGCGTCAGTGAGTTCTGTCAGCTCAGCGGCATGTCCACCTCCACCATGTACAAGATCCTGGAGGAGCGCCGCGAGCCCAACCTGCGCACCGTGCGCACGATAATCAGGGCGATTCGCCGCTTATCTTACAGCGAGGGCGGCCACTTCGTGGCGGTCATCGCCTCCCGTCCCGCACTCGAGTCCATCGAGGAGAGGGTCATGGTGGTCGGCGGGGAGGACATCCTCGTCAAAGAGTATCCCGCCAGCACCTTGGAGGACGCCATAGTGGCCTCCGTGAAGGCGGAGCGAGACGGCGCATTGGCCGTGGTCTGCGCTCCCATCATTGCGCCCACGGTGGAGAAGATCCTCACCATCCCGGTGTCGGTCGTCATCCCGGGGCGCAGCATCGTCCGCGCCGTGGAGCGCTTGAAGGACGAGATCTAGCCTTCCATAACGTTTTCTTTCTCCAGCTCGGAGAGAATGGTCTTCCTCAGCGCAGCGAACTCCGGCGAGGCGCGGTCCCGCGGCCTCTCCCAGGGGACCTTGATGATGGTCTTGATCTTCCCCGGCCTCTTGGTCATGAGAATGACCCTGTCCGAGAGATAGAGAGCCTCGTCCACCGAGTGGGTGACGAAGAGGATGGTCTTGGCGGACTTGTCGAGTATGCGCAGCAGCTCCCGCTGCATGATGTTCCTGGTTTGCGCATCCAAGGCGCCGAAGGGCTCATCCATCAGCAGGATGCCGGGGTTGTTGACCATCGCGCGGGCGATGCCCACCCTCTGCTTCATGCCGCCCGAGAGCTCATGCACGCGGGAGTCGGCGAAGCGCTCCAGGCCCACCACTTCCAGATAGCGGTCCACCCTGCGGCGGCGCTCATCCTTGGGGGTGCCGGAGATCTCCAGCCCGAACTCCACATTGGCGCGCACTGTGCGCCACGGGAAGAGGGCAAACTCCTGGAAGACCATGCCACGGTCGGAGCCCGGGCCCTTGACCTCGACGCCGTCCAGCAGAATCTGTCCGGACGTGGGCTCCTCCAGGCCGGCCACCATGCGCAGGACCGTGGTCTTGCCGCATCCGGAGGGGCCGACGATGCTCACCAGCTCCCCCTTGCTGACCTCCAGGTCCAGGCCCTCGATGGCCACCACGTCGTTGCGGCCGTCATCGCTGCGGAAGACTTTCCGCAGATTCTTGATTTCCAGATTCCCGCTCACTCTATCCCCATCCTCTTGGAGAGCGTCCGGTGGACGTAGTCAGCCAGGCCGGTGGTCAGTATCCCCAGTATGGAGACTATGGCCAGCCCGACGAAGACGTTGGGCCAGTTGCCGACGGTGGCTTGGTTGTTGAGGAAGTATCCTATTCCTCCGCCGAAGGGGGCGATCATCTCCGCCGCTACGATACACATCCAGCCGATGCCAAGTCCCACCCGTATACCGTTCATGACATAGGGGATGGTGCAGGGCACCATGACCTTGTAGAATATCTGGAAGTCATTGGCGCCCAAGGTCCTGGCAGCGTCGACCAGATGCTTGTCGATCTTCTTCACACCGAAGACGGTGTTGGTCAGAAGGGGGAAGAAGACACCGATGAAGACCACCATGATGGGGCCCAGCGAGGTTCCCAGGGAGAGAACGAAGAGGGGCGCCCAGGCGATGGGTGCGATTGGCCTCAGAATCTCGACGATCGGCTGGGAGAACTCCTCAGCGAGGCGAGAGTAGCCCAGGAAGAGTCCCAGGGGCACGGCGACCAGGAAGGCTATGGCGAATCCGCCACCAAAGCGAATCAGGCTGGCCTCGATGTGATCCCAGAGGGTGAGGCCCGCGGAGATGTCTCCACGCTCCAGCAGGCGCTCGAATGCCAACCAGGTTCGCTCCGGAGATGGAATCGGAAAGCTGGTTACAGCCACCGAGAGGAACCACCATGCGAGTATGAATGCGAGCAGAGAACTGATTGTGATGAGCAAGGTCCGCCCGTAGCGGTGATACTTGTTATCCTTGTCGTAGTGCCACTTAGTGGGACTGTTCGCAGCTGAACTCGTCATGGACCTCAGTTCGCCCTAGACTATGTGTTTCTTAAAATGGTTTGGATAAAAGGTTTGCTTAAGGGGTTTAAATCTGGTTGACAGACCTCAGCAGGGCAGGCGGGCTTCCGAGGAAGGCAAAGTCCACCGAGTCCGCGAAGAACGCGTTCATGGCGGCACCGCCGTTGGCGTACGGGACGCCGGCACCCCGGACGATTTGGAGTCCGTAAGCCTCGAAGATGCTCCGGTCGCCAAAGCCAAGGGCGTCACCGACGTACTTGCTCTGGCCGACCAACTGAGAGATCTGGTGGATGTCACCCTGCAGCCAGCCGACCCTGACGCTCTTCAGGGCAGTGCCTTCGGCTACGATCTCCACGTCGTCAGCGGCATCCAGATAGCTGGAGTCCACCAGCTTATCGACCACGTCAGCGAAGGAGTCGAGCTTCCAGCGGTCCAGAGCATCCTCGTTCAGCAGAGCAAGCTCATCGTAGGTCTCCAGGACGGTCTCCAGGGATCCCTTCCACTCCTCGCTCATGGCGTAGTCATAGTTGACCTTGGCAAAGGCCCCCTCAACAATGGCCACGGTGGCGGAAGTCCTCTCCCCGAAGGAGAAATCGGTGACCATATCCAGGAGCGCCTCGTAGTCATCCCCGCTGCCGGCGGCGATGGTGTCAATGATCCACTCGGTCGCCACCTTGTGGGCGGCAACGAATCTCTTCACGGTCTCTCCGTTGTTCTTGGCGAACTCAGTGTCGACGGCGAGGACACAGCAGGGGTGATCCTCCCAGAGGTCCTTGGACCATCTGTGGGCCTTCATGTTCAAGCCGGAGTTGAGAATCTCGGAGACGTAGGGCTCCCAGACGATTCCACCGGAGTACATCTCCTTCTGTAGCCACTCCGGTCCAGACATCTGTGCGGGAGGAGCCTCAACGAAGTAGACGGTGTCCGTAGCAAGCTCTCCATCCCTGGCCTGGGCGAACTTGTAACCATGTTCAGTCACGTAGTCCATCAGCAGCATGTGCTGGATGGAAGAGGTTCCAGGGGTGAGGAAGATCTTTCCTCCGAAATCTGTAACATCTAGGTCGCCGCGGACAAAGATCCCCGATCCCTCGGAGTTCGCCTGCGCGACGATGGTGATTCTGAAATCACCAGGGTCCTTCTCCGGCGAGAGCACGATGAATCCTATCGCGCCAGCTGCCAGAAGGGCCACAACTACAATCGCTAGTATCTGTTTACCTTCCATGATATTGGCCGTCCTTGCGTACTATGATTTGAACCACGGGGCATTCCTATATAATGATTATTACCAATGGGACAGCACTAACCTAAGTAGGACAATATGGAGAAATCCATACCCATTTGGACAATCCAAAGGGGACAATCTGACCTCTTCAGGACAATATTTCTCGTTCATTTCCTTTTTCTAATCGCAATCAAGCGTCTAAAATAAATACGGAACCTTAACATTATGCGCCCATAGCGATTCGAGGCTCATCTGATGTTCGAGTTGAATGTTACCAGCAACACGCCCCTGGAGCCACTGGACGACGTGGACGACGTCGCCGAGGCCTTCCTGACTTCTATCGGCTACCTATCCAAGGGCTACGGCCCCCGCACCGGCTCGGGGGACCTGAGGGACAGCGTCCCCTATCGCCTCTTCATGGACAACCTCATGCGCCATCCCGCCCGCCCCTGGACGGCGGAGGAGCTGGCCGCATCCCTGTCCACCACGCGCCCGACCATCTATCGCCACATCAACAAGCTGAAGGCCCTCGATCTCCTGGAGAGCCTGGACGTGGATGTGGATGGCTCGGTCCGCAAGGGGTACCGTCTCCGCTACGGAGACCTCGGCAAGGCCTGGAGCTTCACCGAGGCCAACGTGGAGATGGCCATGGACAGCTACCGCAAGACGGTCTCCCACTTTCAGGCCCTGATGCAGGAGGAGCTCCTGGGAGGGGAGATGGATGAGTGACTCCGCCCCGCGCCTGACGGTCGGATGGCGCTACTCGGTCCAGAGCCAGGGGGTCGGCGACGACGCCGTGGAGACCCTGGGCCGCTTCCGCGGCTACACTGCCCTGGGTCAGGAGAGTGCTCTGGCCATAGAGGTGGATGAGGGCGAGGGCGCAGGAAGACTGCGCATAATCCCCATCGCCAACGTGCTCTGGATGGAGCTACTGGAGGGCGGTGACCCCCAGGAGCCGGAACCCAGCAACAGCGTCTACTTCGGCTGATTGCGATGCCCGAGGGATACCACCGCCACATCATCTCCATGATCCTCGCGGGGGAGATCGCCGACCGCGATGCCCTCCAGCGGGCCAAGGTCCGCCTCTGTGGGGAGCATGGCCTGAAAGCCGTCCCTCCGAACTCCGAGATCCTCGCCCACGCCCGCGATGAGGAGCGGGAGACCGTTCTGCCCCTTCTCATGCGCAAGCCCATGCGCACCATCAGCGGCGTGGCGGTGGTGGCGGTCATGACCGAGCCTCACCCCTGCCCGCACGGGCGCTGCTCCTTCTGCCCTGGCGGGATGGAAACCGGGTCTCCTCAATCCTACACCGGCAAGGAGCCCGCCGCCCGGCGGGCCATCCGCCATGAGTACGATCCCTACTCCCAGGTGCGGGACCGCATCGATCAGCTGGAGGCCATCGGCCATCGCAGCGACAAGATCGACCTCATCATCATGGGCGGCACCATAACCTCCCTCAGCTGGGACTACCAGGAGAACTTCGTGCGCCGCTGCCTGGATGCCATGAACGGCCGCCCGGCCTCAAGCCTTGAGGAGGCGCAGCTCTGGAACGGTACGGCGGAGCATCGCTGCATCGGTCTCACCCTGGAGACTCGTCCCGACTCCCTTGGCCCCGAGGAGCTTGAGCGCACCCTCCGGCTCGGCGCCACGCGGGTGGAGATCGGCGTTCAGATCCTTGATGACGAGATTCTGCAGGCGGTGAACCGCGGCCATGGCACACTGGAGGTGGCGGAAGCCACTCGCCGCGCCAAGGAGGCCGGCCTCAAGGTCTGCTATCACCTCATGCCTGGGCTGCCCGGCTCCTCCCCCGAGCGGGACCTGGAGTCGTTGCGCAGGGCGCTGGACGACTCCGCCTTCCGCCCGGACATGCTGAAGATCTACAGCACCCTGGTCATGCCCGGAACTCCATTGCATGAAAGCTGGTTGAAGGGAGACTACGTTCCCTACGACACCGAGACGGGAATCGCGCTGCTCGCCGAGATGAAGGCCCTGGTGCCGAATTGGCTGCGCATACAGAGGGTGCAGAGGGACATCCCCGTCCCGGAGATCGCCGCCGGCATCCGCCGCAGCAACATCCGGGAGCTGGTGCGGGAGAAGCTCATCTCCGAGGGCCGGCCCTGCCGCTGCATCCGCTGCCGCGAGGTGGGCCACCGCGGCCAATGGCCAGATGGTCTCGAGAGCCTGGAGGAGAGAAGCATCGTCTACGACGCCTCCGGCGGTCGGGAGCATTTCCTCACTCTCGAGCACAGCGACTCCCTGGTGGGCTATGCCCGCCTGCGCCTGAACGAGGATGGCGGAGCACGATTGCGGGAGCTGAAGGTCTTCGGGCGCATGACCCCTCTCGGCGAGAGCGGGGACGGATGGCAGCATCGCGGCTTCGGCGGAGAGCTGCTCCGCCGGGCGGAGGAGGTCGCCCGCGACGAGGGGGCAGACTCTCTTCTGATAACAAGCGGCGTGGGCGCCAGAAACTACTACCGTCGCCACGGCTACGAGCTGGACCGGCCCTACATGCGCAAGGCGCTCTGAGGGCCCAGCTCACTCCGTGCTGACCACGACCACGTCCCGCACCGACTGTATGCCCTTGTAGGGGAGGGCCACACGCCCCTGGGCATCGGTCTTGAACATGCCGATGTCCCGGCCGTCGGCGTCCAGGAGAATGTAGATGAGGGCGCCGCTATCGGTATCGATGACCAGGTCGTCAATGACGCCCAGGTAGAGGCCGTCTACGGTCATGACTC
>CAYXFQ010000002.1:19693-31476 GCA_964464345.1 uncultured Methanomassiliicoccales archaeon
TCTCTTTCCGACCAGCTCGGTGATGAATTTCCTCATCTGCGCATCCCTCCTTTCAAAGCATCCCGTGGATATTTATTCTCATTGGTAGAGGGGCATGTCCCCGTGGGAGACCCGCCATTTCCGCAGCTCGGAGCTGAAGGTGTCGTAGCTGCGGGCCAGGGCGGGGTCCACCGAGGCCTTCACCGTCTTCAGGGCGACGTCGAAGTGGCGCCCCTCCACGAACTCCGCATCCGGGTCCTCGCGATAGGCGCTCAGCCCCGCCTCCCGACAGAGGCTCTCCAGGTCGGCCCCGACGAAGCCCTTGCAGCGGTTGGCGATCTCCACCAGGTCCACGTTGAGCAGGGGCATGTCCCGGCTGTGGATCTCCAGTATGCGCACCCGGCTCTGCAGGTCGGGCAGGCCGATGAGCACCATCTTGTCGAAGCGCCCCGGCCGCAGCAGGGCAGGGTCGATCATGTCCGGCCGGTTGGTGGCGGCCATGATGCTGACGTTCTTCAGACTCTCCACCCCGTCCATCGAGGTCAGCAGCTGGTTGACCACCCGCTCGGAGGCGGTGCCGCTGTCTCTCCCCCGCACGCCGGCGATGGAGTCCATCTCGTCGAAGAATATGATGCAGGGCGCCATCTGCTTGGCGCGGCGGAATATCTGGCGGATGGCCTTCTCGCTCTCTCCGAGCCACTTGCTCATGATCTCCGGGCCGTTCACCGAGATGAAGTTGGCGCCGGAGTGGTTGGCGACCGCCTTGGCTATCAGGGTCTTGCCGGTGCCGGGGGGCCCGTAGAGCAGAATCCCCCTGGCGGGCCTGATCCCCAGGCGCTCGTAGGCCTTGGGGAGCTCGCTGGGGACGAAGACCTCCTCGATCTCCCTCCGCACGTGGTCCAGGCCGCCGACGTCTCCCCAGCTCACCTTGGGTATCTCCACCATGACCTCCCGCATGCCGCTGGGCTCGATCTCGGTGAGGGCGGACTGGAAGTCGTCCATGTCCACCCGCAGGCCCTCCAGGGCGTGCGGCGGGATGGGCTTGGCCAGATCCAGCTCCGGCATCTTCTTGCGCAGGCGGTTCATGGCCGCCTCGCGGGCCAGGGAGGCCAGGTCGGCGCCCACGTAGCCGAGGGTCACCGAGGACAGGGTCTCGATGTCCACATCCTTCTCCAGGGGCATCCCCCGCAGGTGAATGTCAAGGATCTCCCTCCTGCCGCGGCGGGAGGGGACGCCGAGCTCGATCTCCCGGTCGAAGCGTCCCGGCCGGCGCAGGGCGGGGTCCACCGAGTTCTCCCGGTTGGTGGCCCCTATGACGACGACCTCCCCACGCGGGCTGAGCCCGTCCATGAGGGTGAGCAGCTGGGCCACCAGCCTCCTCTCCAGCTCCCCGGAGTCGGAGTCCCGGCTGGGGGCGATGGAGTCGATCTCGTCCAAGAATATGATGCTGGGGGCGCTCTCCTCCGCCTCCTGGAATATCTCCCGCAGGCGCTCCTCGCTCTGGCCGTAGTAGCGGCTCATGATCTCCGGGCCCAATATGGAGAAGAAGGAGGCGCCGGACTCATGGGCCAGCGCCTTGGCGACCAGGGTCTTGCCCGTTCCCGGAGGCCCGTAGAGGAGGACTCCCTTGGGCGGGGTGATGCCCAGGCGGTCGAAGAGCTCCGGGTGCCGGAGGGGCAGCTCCACCATCTCCCTGATGCGCTGCAGCTCCTCCTCCAGGCCGCCCACGTCGTCGTAGGTGATGGTGGCGCCGCCGGTGGCGGGAGCGCTGCCCGGCTCCTCCCGCAGCGAGATCTTGGTGCCGGGGCCGACGACCACCGGCCCGCTGGGGGTGGTGGCCATGACCGAGAAGGTGGTCCTGCTGCCCGCCAGGGCGATGTTCGGGACCAGGATGTCGTTGCCCTTGATCAGGGGCCGGTTGAGGAGCCCCTTGCAGAAGAGGTCGGAGACGCCGTCCCCGAACTTGATGCGCTTGCCGGGAGAGATGTTGGGGGCCAGCACCACCCTCTCCGCCGGCTGGGGGTCCAGCTTCCTCACCCGCACGGTCCCGTCCAGGCTCACGCCGGCGTTGCTGCGGGTCAGCCCGTCGATGCGGATGATGCCCTTCCCCTCATCCTCGAGGAGGCCGCGGAAGACCTTGGCCACGGCAATCTTGCTGCCCTGGATCTCGATGACGTCGCCTATCTCCAAGCGGAGCTGGTTGCGGGCGATGCTGTCCAGCCTCGCCCTTCCCAATCCCGCCTCCGCCTGTCTGTGGGCCATTGCCACCTTGAGGTCGACGCTCTCATCACTCATCTTATCCGAACTCCGATAATCCTCGGAACTAAAAATAACATCCGACCGTTGCGATGCTGGCGGGCAAACGCTTTATCGTCTCCCGCACCTCTCAGAGGCATGCGAATGGATCCGGAATGCGTCCCCTGCCTCCTGCGGCGCATAGTTTTCCAGTCTCGTCTCCAGGAGGGGGAGGACGGGCTGCGCCCGGTGCAGGCCGCGCTCGCCGTCCTCACAGAGGGATTCGACGGAGAGGTCAACTCCGCCAAGCTCGCGACCCTGGCGCACAGGGCCGCCTACCGCGCCCAGGGAACTGACGATCCCTACCTGGAGCTGAAGGAGAGGGCCGACCAGGTCGCCGCCTCGCTGCTCCCGGAGCTGGAGGACTATCTGGACTCCGCCCCCGATCGCCTGGAGGCCGCCGTCCTGGGCTCCATCGTGGGCAACATAATGGACTTCGGCCCCGGCATCGCCATACAGGACCCGGACGAGCTCGTGGACGTCTTCAGCGACTTGATGGACCAGGGCCTGGACCTCAGCCACGTCCCCCGCATGCGGGAGAGGCTGAGGGAGTCCCGCAAGGTGGTCTACATGCTGGACAACTGCGGGGAGGCGGTGTTCGACATCCCCTTGATCCGAGAGATACAGAAGCTGGGCCCGGAGGTGGTGGGCGTGGTGAAGGGGGAGCCCATACTCACCGACGTCACCCGCGAGGACGCCGCCCGCTCCGGCATCGACAAGGTCTTCGACCGCATGGTCGACACCGGGCAGTTTGCGGTGGGAGTGGATCTGGAGAGCGCGGGGGAGGAGCTCCTCAGGGAGCTGGAGGACTGCGACCTGCTGATTGCCAAGGGGATGGCCAACTACGAGGCGCTGTCCGACTCCGGCATCGGCCCGGTGGCCTTCCTGCTGCGTGCAAAGTGCCACCCCGTAGCCCGCTCGCTGGGAGTGCGCAAGGACCAGAACGTGGCGGTCTACCGCGATCGGGCCGACCTGCCATGAGTGCTGCCGAAAGCGTCAATCTCTATAATGCACGAGCGCCTTTACCGGCTGAGGTTCACCGATGAGCGCTGTTAGACAGGCCGTGGTCATGGTGGGCGGGAGGGGCACCAGGCTCTTCCCCCTGACCGAGAACCGGCCCAAGCCCCTGCTGCCCGTCCTGGGCGTCCCCTGCGTGGAGTATGTCATCCGCCGCTTGGCGGAGGGAGGCGTGGAGGAGCTGATCATGGCCTGCGGCTACCGCTCCGAGGACATGCTGCAGACCATCGGCGACGGCAACCGCTTTGGGATCTCCATAGAGTATTCCTTCGAGGAGGTCCCCGCCGGCACCGCCGGCTCGGTGAAGCTCCTGGAGGAGCGTCTGGACGATCGCTTCATGGTTGCCAGCGGCGACCTTCTGGCCGATGTGGACATGGCCGCCACTACCGCCGCCCACAAGGGCGGGGCCATCGCCACCATGGCGCTCACCACGGTGGAGAACCCCAGCGAGTTCGGAATCGTCGGATTGGACTCCGAGGGGAGAATCGAGCGCTTCCTGGAGAAGCCCGCCCCGGAGGAGGCCTTCTCCAACCTCATCAACGCCGGCATCTACGTTCTGGACAGGAGGGCCCTGGAGTCGGTGCCCTCCGGAAGGCCCTACGACTTCGCCCGCGACCTCTTCCCCGACCTGCTGTCCCGAGGGGAGGTCCTGCGCGGGCACGCCCTGGACGGCTACTGGAAGGACATCGGCCGGCCGGCCGACCTGCTGCAGGCCAACCTGCACATGGCCGCGCTTCTCGGGGAGGCATCTGGACACCCCTCCGCGGAAGGCGTGGATTCGGCCAGTGTGCTGCTCCCCGGCAGCCTGGTCGAGGGCAGCCGCGTCGAGTCCTCGGTGGTCGGGGCCGACTGCCGTGTCACTGATGCCCACCTGCAGAGATCCCTGCTACTGCCGGGCGTGGCGCTCTCTGCCGGTTCAGAGGTAATCGACAGCATCATCGGCGCCAACTGTCAGATTGGCGCTCGCGCCCGCGTGAGGGGTTGCGTCCTGGCGGACGGCACCCGCGTGGGCGAGGGAGAGGAGCTGAATCCCGACAGTCCCGGCGTCAAAGGCATATTTTAAATACCCGCCCGCGAATTTCAGGTTCATGAACCAGTTCGGCGATGGACATCACTTGTTCTCTGTCAGCGCCGCTGCTGTTCTAGTACTGTAGGATCGCCACTAGCTGGCGGTCCACACATTTCTGGAGGTGTTTCTATCAAAGGATCGAAGATTATCCTGGATGTTCTGGACTCGGACGACATCGATGTCATTTTCGGCATACCCGGAGCGGCCACGCTGCCCCTCTACGATGAGATGCTGCGCTCTGACATCAGGCACATACTGGCCAGGCATGAGCAGGGCGCGGCCCACATGGCCGACGGCTACGCACGGATGAAGAAGGGGCCGGGAGTCTGCCTCTCCACCTCCGGCGCCGGCGCCACCAACCTGGTCACCGGCATAACCACCGCCTATCTGGACTCCTCGCCGGTCATCGCGCTCACCGGCCAGGTCCCCACCCATCTGCTGGGCTCCGACGGCTTCCAGGAGGCGGACATATTCAGCCTCATGATGCCGATCACCAAGCACAACTTCCGGGTCACCGACGTCAACAGCCTGGAGGGCGACCTGCGCTCCGCGCTCCGCATCGCCGTCGAGGGCCGGCCGGGGCCGGTCCACCTGGACATCCCCCGCGACGTCCTGGAGGCGGAGGGGAGCTTCACCGGCCTCCGCCCGGAGCCGGTCACCCGGTGCGCCCCCGATCCCCGCCGCCTGCCGGAGGCGGCCAAGATGCTCATGAACGCCGAGAGGCCGCTGATGCTCCTGGGCGGAGGCGCCCGCATATCCGACGCCGGCGCTGCCGCCATCCAGCTGGCTGAGGCTCTCTCCATTCCCATCGCCACCACCCTCATGGGCAAGGGCACGGTCTCGGAGGAGCACCCGCTGGTCCTGGGCATGGCCGGCATGCACGGCAGGATGTCGGCCAACATCGCCCTCGACCAGTGCGACGTCCTGCTGGCGGTCGGCGCCCGCTTCAGCGACCGCACCGTCGGCGATCCCCGCTCCTGCTCCATGCGGGTCATCCACATCGACGTCGACCACGGCGAGCTGGGCAAGAACCTGGCCTGCGACATCGCCATCAACGGCGACTGCCGCCTGGCCCTCGACGCCCTGCGGGAGCTGATGACCATCCAGGTCATGTCCAGCACCTGGTCCGACCGCAATGGCCGGGCCATATCCCGCTGCGCCTGCGACATCGACGTCCAGGAGAACCCGATCAGCGTCCGCAAGGTCATGTGCGAGCTGGATGACTTCCTCCCCTCCGATGGGGTCATTTGCACCGAGGTTGGGCAGTGCCAGATGTTCGCCGCCCACTTCCTCACCATGCGGGACGAGCGCCGCTTCATCACCTCCGGCGGCCTGGGCACCATGGGCTTCGGCCTGCCGGCCGCCATGGGCGCCAAGGTCGCCGCCCCCGAGCGGCAGGTCATCGACATCGCCGGCGACGGCAGCTTCCTCATGGTCTGCCAGGAGCTCGCCACCGCCGTGGCGGAGGACATCCCGGTCACGGTCGTCCTGCTCAACAACGGCCACCTGGGGATGATCAGGCAGCACCAGAAGCTCTTCTACGGCTCCCGCTTCCACGCCGAGGACCTGGGCGCGACCGACATGGTCGCCCTGGCCAAGGCCTTCGGCGCCAGCGCCGCCCGGGTCGACGACCATCGGGACATCCGCTCCGCCCTGGAGGAGGCCGCCGCCTCGGAGAGGCCCTTCTTGGTCGACATACAAATTAATAGAGAGGAGGGGGTTTTCCCGCTGACCCTGAGGACAGCCGACGGGGTGCACGTTCACCGGGGCACTTGCCCCTTCGAGGGAGGATGCTGACATGGAAGTCATATCGATGATAGTGAGCAACGAGTTTGGGGTCATGCAGAGGATCATGGGCGAGTTCACCCGCAAGCGCATCAACGTCGAGGCCATCGTCGTGGGCAGGAGCGAGGTTCCCGACCACGCCCGGGTCGTCCTCACCGTCCTGGACCGGGAGATGGCCGACATCGCGGTCGAGAGGCTGCAGAGGCTGCACGACGTGCAGGACGTGGAGATCGTTCCCCACGACCGGCACTCCGCCTACGCCCTGCTCTCCACCGACAGCGGCAAGGTCGGCCTGATCGGCAGCCAGCAGGAGGTCCAGGAGCTCATCGACAGGGCCAAGCCCGAGCGCTACATCCAGACCATCAACGCCATCTGAGCCTCAAGGGCTAAGAAACGCTAATAAGCTGATACGGCATCGCCTTGCAGGGATACGATGGAGAAGACCAAGAAGATATGGCTCGACGGCGAGCTAGTTGACTGGGAGAAGGCCCAGGTTCACGTCCTGGCCCACGCTCTGAACTACGGGACCGGTGTCTTCGAGGGCATCAGGGTATACCCCACCAGCAACGGGCCGGCCGTGTTCCGGCTCAAGGACCACGTCAAGCGCCTGCTGGAGGGGGCCAAGGTCATGGCCTTCGACGTCAAGTTCAGCTACGACGAGGTCTTCGAGGCCATCAAGGACACCGTGCGCGTCAACGGCGACGGGGTGGACTACGTCAAGCCCTGCTTCTTCCTGGGAGGGGAGGAGGTCGGCCTGAACCCCATCAACGTGGACTGCCGCCTGGCCATCACCTGCATACGCATGGGCTCCTACCTGGGCGAGGGCGCCCAGGAGAAGGGCGCCACCCTGATCACATCCTCCTGGAAGCGGCCCTGGAACATGGCCGCTCCTGCCGGAGCCAAGGTGAACGGGATCTACGTCACCTCCTGCCTGGCAAAGAGGGAGGCGGTGGAGCGGGGCGCCAGCGAGGCCCTCATGCTCAACGCCCAGGGCAACATCGCCGAGTGCAGCGGTGAGAACATCTTCATCTACAAGCGCGGGAAGCTCTACACCCCCAAGGTCACCGACAGCATCCTGGAGGGGATCACCCGCAACTCCATCATGGAGATCGCCAGCGACCTCGGCTACGAGGTCTTCGAGCGGGAGGTCTCCAGGATCGAGGCCTACACCGCCGACGAGGTCTTCATGACCGGCACAGCGGCGGAGATCACCCCGGTCTCCTCCATCGACAACCGCCCCATCGGTGACGGCAAGCCGGGCCCGGTCTGCAAGGAGCTGCAGGACATCTTCCACCGCGTGGTGCGGGGCGAGGAGCCCCAGTACAGCCACTGGCTGGATCTGGTCGGCTGATCCCGACTCGGAGGACATTGACACATGAATGAGCATTCGATAGTGGTAGAGGGCCTGCGCAAGAACTTCCAGGGCGTGAAGGCGGTGGACAAGATCTCCTTCAAGGTCCGCAAGGGGGAGTTCTTCGGCATACTCGGCCCCAACGGGGCGGGGAAGACCACCACCATACGCATGCTCACCGGCGTGCTGAAGCCCGACGGCGGCAGCGTGCACATCGACGGCATCGACATGCGCCGCGACTCCCTGGCCGCCAAGCGGCGCATGGGGGTGATCCCGGAGGTGGGCACGGTCTACATCGACCTCACCGCCCGGGACAACCTGGAGCTCTTCGGCATGTACTACGGTCTGAGCCGGGAGAGCCGCCGCGCGAGGGCGGACCAGCTCCTGCAGGACTTCGGGCTCCATCACCGCGCCGACGACCCGGTCAAGCAGTTCTCCAAGGGCATGCGCCAGCGCATCAGCATAGGCTGCGCCATGGTCCACGACCCCTCCGTCCTCTTCCTGGACGAGCCCACCGAGGGCCTGGACGTCCAGAGCCGCCGCCTCATCCTGGAGCGGGTGCAGGACATGAACGCCAAGGGCTGCACCGTCATACTGACCACCCACAACATCGAGGAGGCCAGCCGCCTCTGCGACCGGGTGGCCATCATCAACAAGGGGCAGCTGGTCACCGTGGACTCCCCGGAGAGCCTCAAGTCCACCTTCGAGGAGACTCGCTCGGTGGAGGTGGTCTTCGACCAGCCGGTGCCCTGCGACGACTTCGACTCCAGCTGCGTGCTGAAGGCGGAGGAGCACGGCGACACGATGCGCCTCTACACCTCCGACCCGGACCGCACGGTGCAGGAGGTCATGCGCATGCGCGACGAGCGGGGCCTGAAGATACTCTCCATCTGCACTCTCGGGCCATCGCTGGAGGACGTCTTCGTCCGCCTCACGGGGGAGGGAAGGGGATGAGTCTCGTCTTCGCTCTCCGCAGCTCCCTGGTCACCGCCCTCAAGGACATCCGCATCTACTACCGCAAGGCGCCGGTCTACATCTTCGGGCTGGTCCTGCCCCTCTTCCTGTTCTTCGCCTTCTTCGTCGGCCGGGAGCTGGACATGCAGCGCTACTTCCCCGGCTTCCTGGCGATGACCATCTTCTTCACGTCCTCCTCGGTGGGGCCGCTCATCATCCCCTTCGAGAAGCAGGCCGGCAACTTCGAGCGATTGCTCACATTGCCGGTGACGGTCCCGACCCTGGTCCTGGGGGACACCCTGGCCGGCACGCTCTTCGGCACCATCATCAGCCTGGCGATCATGCTCGGAGCGTCGCTCTTCATCCCGCTGGGGATCACCTTGGCCACCATACCGGCCCTGGTGGCGCTGCTCTTCATGGGCAACCTCTGCTTCGCCGCCCTGGGGGTGCTGATATCCTCCCCTGCCGGGCGGGTGCCGTCCAACGTGATGATGCTCTCCACCCTGGTGCGCTTCCCGCTGATCTTCATCTCGGGGATATTCGTGCCCCTGGCGGAGCTCAGCGGCACCGCTCGGAACGTGAGCCTGGCCTCACCCCTGACCTACCTGGCGGACGGGTTGAACGCCGCCATGGGCCAGGAGGCGCTGATGTCCATATGGGTCAGCCTGGGAGTCCTCCTGCTCTTTATACTCATCTTCCTGGCGGCGGCCAGCTTCATACTGGAGCGCAAGTCCATGAAGGGTCTCTGAGCCTCTGGGGGCACTGATAATCCTTATATAGGGTCAGGGCTTGACAACTATCCGCTCTTCTGAGCCCAATGAATGATGACGGCGCCTGCGGGTGCCGGAAGGAGGTCATAAATGTCAATATACGTCAAATTCGACACGCCCAAGGAGCTCTCGGACAAAGCCTACAGCATGGTGGAGATCGCCCGGGACTCTGGCAAGATTAAGAAGGGAACCAACGAGGTAACCAAGGTCGTCGAGCGCGGCAACGCCGCCATGGTCATCATGGCCACCGACGTCGAGCCCCCGGAGATCCTCGCCCACATGCCCGCTCTCTGCGAGGAGAGGAACGTCCCCTACATCTATGTCCCCAGCAAGGCCGAGCTCGGCAACGCCACTGGACTCGAGAAGCCCACCGCCTCCATCGCCGTCATGGACGTCGGCAAGGCCAAGCCTCTCCTGGACGAGTTGGTGAAGGCGGTCGCTGACCTGAAGAACTGAGGTGATCTGAATGTCTGTCACGGATAGTATCCCGTCGGAGGTCGTGGAGGTAATCGGCCGGACGGGGATGACCGGCGAGGCCACCCAGGTCAAGGTTCGTGTCCTTGACGGCCGCGACAAGGGCAGAATCATCACCAGGAACATCATGGGCCCGGTCCGGATGGGCGACATCCTCATGCTGAGGGAGACGTCCAGAGAGGCCCGGAAGCTCAGCATCAGGTGATTCAGATGGTGGAGATCAAATTCTGCTCCTTCTGCGGTGTGGAGATCGAGCCCGGCACGGGCAAGATGTACATCAAGAAGGACGGCACGGTTTTCAACTACTGCTCCAACAAGTGCTACAAGAACCAGGTCCAGATGAAGAGGGTGCCCCGCACCACCACCTGGACCAAGCAGTTCGCGGTCGAGAAGGCCGCCCGCCAGCGCAGCAGAAAGGAGTGATAGCATGCAGCGCACCTACCTAATGGTCAAGCCGGACGGAGTGCAGCGCGGACTGGCCGGCGAGATCGTCTCCCGCTTCGAGCGGAAGGGGTTCAAGATGCTGGGCATGAAGCTCATGCGCATCCCCCGCGAGACGGCCGAGAAGCACTACGGGGAGCACAAGGGCAAGCCCTTCTTCGCCCCCCTCATCGACTACATCACCTCCGGCCCGGTCCTGGCAATGGTCTGGGAGGGAGAGGACGTGGTCGCCGTCTGCCGCAACATGATGGGCAAGACCAACCCCAAGGAGGCCGCCCCCGGAACCATCCGCGGCGACTTCTGCGTCCAGACTGGCAGGAACATCATCCACGGCTCCGACTCCGTCGAGTCCGCGGAGAGGGAGATCGCCCTCTTCTTCCAGCCAGAGGAACTCGTATCCTACGACCGCAGCGTCGATCCCTGGATCTACGAGTGAGCGCCAAACCCCTTCCAAACCTACTCCCGCAGGGGGTCCTATATGTCTATACGACAGCCCATAGTAAGCGTCCTCGGTCATGTGGACCATGGCAAGACCATGCTACTGGACTGCATCCGAGGGACTTCCGTCACCGCCCGCGAGGCCGGGCTAATCACCCAGCACATCGGTGCCACCGAGGTGCCCATAGACCACATCTACAAGGTCTGCAGCGCCGTTCTCGGTGGGAAACGATTCGACACTCCCGGACTGCTCTTCATCGACACCCCCGGCCATCACTCTTTCATCACTCTTCGAGCGCGGGGCGGCTCCCTTGCCGACCTTGCCGTCCTGGTCATCGATGTCACTGAGGGTCTCAAGCCCCAGACCATCGAGTCCATCCGCATTCTGCGTCAGTACAAGACGCCCTTCGTCATCGCCATGAACAAGCTGGACACCATATCCGGCTGGAACTCTGAGAGCGACCGCCCCTTCGTGCTGGCGGAGAGGTCTCAGGCCCCCCACGCCATCGAGGGCTTCAACGAGCGCCTCTACGGCATCATCGGCGACCTGGCGGCGGAGGGAGTGTCCGCCGACCGCTACGACCGCATCGACGACTTCACCCGCACCGTCGCCCTGGTGCCGGTGAGCGCCAAGACCGGGGAGGGGATCGCCGACCTGCTCCTGGTACTCATCGGCCTGGCGCAGCGCTTCCTGGAGGAGCAGCTCCGCCAGGAGGACGGGCCCGGGCGCGGCACCATACTGGAGATCAAGGAGGAGAGGGGATTGGGCCAGACCCTGGACATCATCCTCTACTCCGGCACATTGCGCCGGGGCGACACCGTCGCCCTGGGGACCCGCGGGGAGCCGCTGCTCACCCGGGTCAAGGCCATCCTCAAGCCCAAGCCGCTGGACGAGATCCGCGACCCCCGCGACCGCTTCGACTCCGTGAAGGAGCTGCAGGCGGCGGCAGGGGTGAAGCTCTCCTGCCAGAGCGTGGAGGGGGCCATCGCCGGCGGCGCCATCCGCGTGGTGGAGGGCCGTGACGACGAGATCCTCGCCGACATGGAGGAGGAGAGCAAGGTCAGCATCGAGATCGAGGACGAGGGCGTCACCATCAAGGCCGACGCCATCGGCTCCCTGGAGGCGCTGGCCTACGAGGCCAAGAACGCCGGCATCCCCATCCGCCGCTACGGCGTGGGGGAGATCACCCGCCGCGACATCGTCGAGGTC
>CAYXFQ010000003.1:0-22490 GCA_964464345.1 uncultured Methanomassiliicoccales archaeon
GAAGATCCCGGTCATGCTCGGTGGCGGCACCCAGATGTGCGCCATACTCGCCGCGGCCCTGGCCCTGGACGACTCCATAGCGGACAACCTGGTCCTGGGCACCACCCGCTGGATGGTCAACGACCCGAACTCCGACATCCTCGCCATCGTCGAGGGGATCGCCGACATTCCGGTGATCTCCGTCAACATGGACTACAGCAAGAGTCCCCACGAGGGCCTGCAGGCCTACGAGTGGGGATACATCAAGGAGGGAGTCGGCTGCGGCGGCGCCTCGCTGGCGGCCATAATCTCCAGCTGCGGAGAGGTCACCTGCGACATGCTCCTAGACCAGGTCCACGAGGAGTATGAGCGCATGATGGGACTCTAGTCCCGCAGAAGGCTGCGCGCCAGCTCCAGCTCATCGGGAGTGTTCACGTTCAGCGCCAGCTCCCTATGGCGAGTGAGGAGGTAGGACTCCTCCAGAAAGACGTCATCGAGCACCTTCTGGCGGTCGATGATGCTCAGCCCGGACAGCACCCAGCGGGCTCCTTCAGCATCTACGGTGTAGGAGGGCTCCACGCCCATGCCGCGGACCACGTCCTCCGCCACCAGGGCGAGAGTCGATTCTGCGTTCCTTTCCTGATGTGCCCGGGTCAGTTCGTCCACCATCTCTGAGCGGAGAAGGGGCAGGTCGGAGGGGAGCATCATGATGAAGGACCCGTCCATGACGCGCAGGGAGCAGTGGATGTCGCGCATGAAGTCCTCGCCGGAGGTCTCCACCGTCCGCACTCCCGCCGCCTGCAGGTATTCCGCAGTGTCGCGGGTGTGCGGGCTGACCGACACCAGAATCTCGTCCACCGATGCGGAGGCCTCCAGGGCGTCAAGGACGTGCTGTATGACCGGCTTGCCGCCGACCTCCAGCAGAGGCTTCTCCACTCCCTCGATGGTCATGCGAGTTCCCTTGCCGCCGGCGTTCACCAGCGCCTGCATCAGATCACCGCTATAATCGCCAGGAGCGTCAGCGCTCGGGAGAGCTCGTTGCTGGCGCCCAGCATGTCACCGTTCACGATGCCGAAGTTGCGGTGGGCGACCCGAGCGAGAATCCAGCCGATAACGATGCTGGTCACCAGGCCGACCGCCAGGGCGATGAGGGCCGTTCGGACGGAGGGCAAAGATAGACCCAGATAGTCTCCGGCGAGGAAGAATGCCCCGCCTGCCAGTATCGCCAGCAGGAGGCTGATCAGGGTGGACTTGGCGAGGGTGCCTCCCCCTGTGAGGCGTACGCTCCTGCCTGCCATGCCGTCGCCGGGACGGCCGAAGGCGGCGGTGGCCACCATGCTGTTGCGAGAGAGAATCTCTATGCTGAGGGGAATGAGGGGGATCCAGAGAAGAGGGAGAGATATCAGGCCGGAGAATGTCAGCAGGCTGACGAAGAAGGCGAAGGCGACTCCCCCGGCGCCGATGCGGCTGTCCTTCAGGGCGCGAAGATGATCTTCAAGGCCGCCGGAGACCACCAGCCCGTCACCGACGTCCATCAGGCCGTCCATGTGCAGGAAGCGGTTGAAGAGGTGCATCGCCAGCAGGACGGCGGCCACGGCGGGAACTATGCCCACGAAATGCTCCAGGATCAGAATCCCGAAGCCGGATATGAGGCCGTAGAGGAGCCCGACCAGCGGGGCGAGGTGGAAGCTGGCGTCCATGGCCTCCATGTCATCCTCATCGATGTCGATGCGGAGCATGGTGAAGAAGGAGAAGTGCCCCCTCAACGCCCCCATGCCTCACTCCTCCTCGAAGAGCCGGGTGTATATCGAGGACATGATGCCTCCGACCAGGCCGCAGACGATGTCGTCCAGGAAGGGGCCCAGCCTGCCGATGATCCCCGGCTTGTGGCGGTCGAAGCGGTGGAACTCGAAGACGCCGCGGGTGCCGGCGATGTACTGCGAGAGCTGCATGCCCAGCATCTCGTCGGCGATCAGGTGGATCGGGTCACGCTGGAACTCTCCCCGCGCGAGGCCGTAGATCTTGTCGTGGCCTCCCCAGCGCTCCAGCAGTATAGCGGCCATGACCAGGGAGTTGACGTTGATGTCGCTGGAGTAGACGCGCATGGACTCGAAGAACATCTCCCGCAGGCGCTCGGTGTCCCACTCCGGGTTGGGGATGTAGAGCTCCAGCGCGGCATCCCACATGGAGTGCTGGGTGATGTCCAGGTCCCGCAGGTGGTCCAGGAAGCTCCGCGCCTCGGGGAAGTCCTCCCGCTTCATCAGGCTACTGTGCACGGCGCAGCGCACCGAGCGGGCCAGCGATATGCCGAGGTCGGTGCCGGTGCCGCAGAAGATCTGACGCTCGTCCCCCGGCGGGGAGACGATGGCCAGCGAGTCGGTGGTGGTTCCGGTCTCCTCATGGCCCAGGCTCTGCAGGGCCACGGTCTTGGCCTCGGTGATGACGATGAAGGCGCTGAGCTTGGCCTCCATGCTCAGCGGCGTGCCGGATATCCCGATGATGTTGATGGTGCCCATGCGCCGCCGCCTCTCCTCCGCCCTTGCGAGGCTCTTCTGGAGGCGCTCCGGCATGTCCCTGATGACCTCGCCCGCCGAGACCCGGTTGGAGAGCCCGGCGGTGGCGATGCAACGGCTGCGCATGCCGTTGCGCTCGTTGTCGCAGACGGTGAGTACCTGCTCGATCTCCGCGGCAGTCATGAATCCCACCGCATAGGGGGGGATCTCCAAGTCGGCGTAGATGGCGTCCAGCTCCGACTGGGGGTCCCGGCAGTCGTACATCTTGGGGACCTCCACGAAGACGAAGGTGTCGCTGTGCCCCTCGCCGCCGTTGCGCATGGCGGAGCTGAGCACCTCCATGACCTGATTGAACTTGATTACCGCCACGGGGTAACCGCATGACTCGTGAAATGTGATCTCAGTGGAAATGTCGCTCACAGCAATCCTCCCAGCAGTCCCCAGATGGCATCCTCCATCATAAGTTGCACCCCCATCCCTATGAAGTGATAGAGCGGGAAGGCGACGATGAGCATGAAGAGCATCGAGCTCAGCTCGATGAGCTGATAGGAGCGACGGATGTCCTCCGCCGCCGGCAGGGGCCCCCAGCCCAGACGATAGTCGCCCGGCTTCTCCATTGTTATCCCAAGGCCGCCGGCGACTGCGGCCATTGACCAGCCGCTGTTGGGGCTGGCAGTCTTGGCGCGGTCGGACTTGAGGGCCTGCCACATGCCCCGCAGGTCGCCTCCCATTATGAGGAGCCCCAGAGCGATGAAGGGTATCGAGATTCGCGCCCCTATGAATCCCAGGACGTCATCCCAGCGAGCGGGGAAGAAGCCCAGGTCCTCGTACTTCTCGTTGCGGTAGCCCCACATGGCGTCCATGAGGTTGGCGCAGCGGAACATGTAGGCCCCGAAGATGCCGAAGATGCCGAAGTAGAGCTGCGGGGAGTAGACGCTGTCCACCAGGTTCTCCGCCACCGTCTCCACGCAGCAGGAGGACAGGTGCTCCTCGTTCAGCGAGGAGGTGTCCCGGCTGACGATCATCTGCGTCTTCTTCCGCGCGTCGGCGATGGCGCCGCGGCGCAGGTCCGACTCGATGGGCTGGCAGTGGGCCCGGAAGGAGTAGACGGCGAAGCTCAGCTTGAGCAGTATCGCGCAGAGCAGTATCCAGGCCCAGAACCCGATCAGGTGCCTGACCGCGGCCAGCAGCAGCAGGCAGATCAGGGCGCTGATGCCGAAGACCAGCAGGTAGCTCAGGAATCCCTTCAGGCGGGTGGCATTCCTGCCGCCCCGCGTTATGCGGGCATCCAGAGCGTCCAGGAGATTGCCCATCCAGCGCAGGGGGTGGATGGCGTTGGGCGGGTCGCCGACTATGAAGTCGAACGCCAGGGCCAGCGAGATTACCAGCAGAGGCGCGAGCAGCTGTTCCATGCCATCACCAGTCCAGTGAGCGCAGGGTGTCGTGCACCGCATGCACGAAGCGGGAGTTCCGCTCCCGGTCCTTGACGCAGAAGCGCACGAAGCGGTCGAAGGGGCGCCCGAAGGAGGCGCAGTCCCTCACCATGAATCCCTGATACTGCATGCGCTCCTGGAACTCCTTGCCGTCGATCTTCAGGCTCTGCAGAGATGTGAAGTAGAAGTAGGAGTCGCTGGGCCCGGCCACGGGGAAGTCCAGCTTCCTGAGCTCGGAGTGCATCCAGGCCGACTCCTCGCGGAGCAGGGAGGCCGCCTTGCGGACGTGATCCATATGGTCACGCAGGAGAACGGTCCCCACGTGCTGCTCCACGGCGCCCACGTTCCAGGTCATGCGAACCTTGTCCAGGTAGCGAACCAGCTTCTCCGGGCCGTAGCCGAAGCCGATGCGGATGCCGGGGATGGCGAAGGACTTGGTGAGCGAGTTGATTATGAAGAGGTTGTCGTGGTCCTTGATGAAGGGGGCGCAGGTGACCGATTCGTGCCCCTCCACCAGCTCCAGCAGGGTCTCGTCCAGGAATACCAGCACGTCGCGGCGCCGGCACTCGCTGACGATGTCGAGGATTTTGTCCCGAGACTCCACCCGGCCGGTGGGGTTGTTGGGGTTGCAGAGGTAGAGTATGCGCGTGGAAGGGGTGATGCGCTGCATGATGTGCTCCAGGCTGAAGCGGAAGTCATCGGTCTCCAGGAGCAGGAGGTCGTTGATCTTGCCGCCAGCGATGGCGCACTGCTGCGAGTACTCAGCGAAAGTAGGTCGGGGAATGAGAACCCTCTCCCCGGGCTTGAGGAAGACATGGGGGAAGAGGCGGATGAGGTCGGAGGAGCCGGCGCCGACGATGACGCTCTCGACCGGGACGCCGTAGCGCTCGGAGATGACTTCCTTGAGGTCCTTGCAGGAGTCGTCGGGATAGTGGTCCACCTGGGGCACGGCCTCCGCCATGATCTCGGCGATGTTGGGAGGCGGCCCGAAGGGGTTGAGGTTGTGACTGTAGTCCTCTATCCCCTTCAGCTTCCAGGCCATGCCGCCATGCACGGTCCTGGGTATTCCCCGCAATGCCGGGCGCACCAAATCCTCAAGCTTCATCGTATGCCCAATACGTCTTGTGTCGTTTATAATTGGCTATCTAATCCATCCAGGTCAGTCCTTCATCTTCAGTGAATACAAAGGTACAGTGTTGACGAGGCCTTCCTCGTCGACGCTGACCCTGGCCCTCACGCCGTATACCTCGGCGATGTTCTGCTCGGTGATGACCTGCTCCGGGGTTCCGAAGTCGACGATCTTCCCCTTCTTGACCAGGATGACCCGGTCGCAGTACTTGGCCATGAGATTGATGTCGTGAGAGGCGATGATGATGCTCATGTCCGGCTCACGGTTGATCAGGTCCCGCAGATACTCCATGACCTCCAACTTGAAGCGGAGGTCCAGGTGAGAGGTGGGCTCGTCCACCAGCATCAGCTTCGGCTGCTGCACATAGGCTTTGGCGATGAGAGTTCTCTGCCTCTCGCCGCTGGACAGCTGGTTGATGTTGCGGGTGTCCAGATGGTCGATCTCGAACTTGCGGAGCGCCTCGCGGGCGATCTCCTCGTCCCCCTCGTCCTCCCACCAGATCCCCTTGCGATGAGGGTAGCGGCCCATCATGACCACCCCGATCACGTTGAGGTTGAAGTCCGGGGGAAACTCGGTGGGAACGTTGGAGCAGACCTTGGCGATCTCCGGTAGGGACATGTTCTGGATGTCCTTGCCGTCCACCGTGATGCTACCGTCGCGGATCTTGAGGAGGCCGTTGATGGCCCTCAGCATGGTGGACTTGCCGCAGCCGTTGGGTCCTATGAGCCCAATCAGCTCTCCCTTCTGGATTTGGAACGTTATGTCTCTCAGGGCATGATAGTCATCATACCAGAGGTTGACCTCGTCAGTGTTGACAATATGGCCGTTGTCAGGCAGCATATTCCCTCCCCCTCCTCAGCAGGAGGTAGGCGAAGAAGGGAACGCCTATCAGGGTCATAATGGCTCCCACCGGCAGCTCCACGGGAGCAAAGGCCAGTTTTGCGACCAGATCTGCGGTGGCCATGGTGAGTCCTCCTATCATCACCGAGGCGGGAAGCAGGAGGCGGTGATCGCCTCCCACAATCATCCTGGCCAGGTGAGGGACGACCAAGCCGATGAAGGCTATGACTCCCACGAAGCAGACGCAGAATGCGGTGAGCAGGGAGGCGGCCACCAGCATGTAGATGTTGAATCTCTTCACGTCGAGGCCCAGCTGCCTGGCCTGCTCCTCACCGAGAAGGACTACGTTGAACTCGCGGGCGTGGAAGAATATCAGCGCGGAGACCAGGGCGACGGGGACTACCATTATCCACAGATTGTTCCAGCCCACGCTCGTGAAGCTGCCGAAGAGGAAAGAGAGGATGGAGTGGGTCTTGGTGTCATCCACCATCATGATCATGGTGGTGATGGAGCTGAAGGCCATCCCAGTGATGACACCGGAGAGAACGAAGTGAATGGGCCTCCCACCCGCTCCCCGCGATATCAGGAAGGTCATGGAGAACGCCACCAGGCCGCCGATGAAGGCGCCGACCGGGATGAGGACCATGGCGTAGGCACCAAGGGTGCCCATGGCCAGTATCATGCCCATGGTGGCCCCGAATCCGGATCCGGAGGAGACACCGGTCATGTAAGGGTCGACGAGCGGGTTGCGAATGATGGCCTGGAACACCACTCCGGCCACCGCCAGCCCTATTCCCACCGTGAATGCGCCCAAGACGCGAGGCAGGCGGAGATAGAGGATTATTCGCTCATACCCGGTCTGAGCCTCACCGTTCGCAATGATGTTGCTAATGCCTTCCCACACTTCGCCCAGTGTCATTGACACGGGGCCAAATGCAAGGGAGATTAAAAAAATGAAAAATAGGGCGACGGTTCCCAGGGCAATCAGAATGGCCAGCTTTCGCTTGCCTGAAGCCACGATCGAGTTTGAACTCTCATTTTTCGACATTGGACACCGGCCCATATTTTATTAAATTAAATAAAGGGTGGCCTTGCGGCCACGTTTTTCACCAGTTCTCAGCCAGGAACTCCTTGTAGTCGTCGCCGAGGAAGTACGGAACATCAACTCCGTCGAACAGCTCGGGGTGGACTATCATGGTCACCAGCTTGGCGAAGTCAGCGAGGTTAGGAGAGGTCCTCTGACCTGCGCTGCCTGCTTTGCCGAAGAGGAAGTAGACCCTGTCGTTATCGACGGCAGGAGTGCTGCTCCAAGCGTGAGTCGCATCGGCCTTGAGATCGGTCATCTGGGTTTCGTACGCATCCTCATCGATGACAGCGCCGCCCTGCACCAGAACGATGATCACCTCAGGGGAGGTGGCGGAGTCGAGCAGAATCTCCTTGGACACCTGCTTCCATCCGCTGAGGGTGGGGAGGCCCAGAACATTCTCACCGTTGGCCAGGACAATCATGTCGTGACCGAAGGTGCCAGTGCAAGCACCGTAGACAGAGTCGAGACCCCACGAGAAGCCGAGGTTGATCATGGCCTTAGGCGTGTTCTCGGCGGTTGCGACGAGGGTCTCGATCTCATTGAAGGTGTTGATCATGTACTGCATGACGCTGTTGGACTTGGCCCGGTTATCGAGAACGTCGCCAACCAGGTTAAGGTTGAGGTAAATCTCAGAGAACGACTCGCCACCGTGGAGCATGATGACCTTGAGTCCGGCAGTGCGGAGGTTCTCATAGGTTCCAGAGTTGTCCCTGCTGTAGAGGCCCATGAAAACAACATCGGCCTCTAGAGCCATGATGTTCTCGGCGGAGGGGTTGTTGTAGCTCCCCACGGCCTTGATTTTTTCATCGGCAAGCAATGAAACAATCTCAGGCTGGTCACAGTTGTTGCTCACTGCAACTAGATTGTCGATGTATCCCATCTCAAGAAGAATTTCTGTGATGGAAGGTGCGGTCGATATTATCTTCTCCGGGACCGAGCTGAAGGAAGTCGTGTTGCCTAGTGCGTCGACGGGGCCATCATAGGCCTCAGAATCCCCCCCAGTTAGGAGTATTCCCACGCCAGCACCAACCAATACGACAGCCACCAGGGCCACGATGATTTTCATGCTGCTAGTTGACATGCTAATTTACCTCTGTCATAGATAGATGGATGTGTTGCTATTGGATGAATCATCCATCCTACAGAAATGGTATGAGCCCGTGCTATCTATAAAGCTTTGGATGATTCATCCAACTCACTCCGAAGGGAAATGGAAAAAAGGGGTTTTCACCACTTGTTGTGGTGGATCCTCTCCGCCATGAAGCGGCCGGAGGGCCCCTTCTCCTCCGCGGGGTGCCCCACGGCGATGAGGGCGAAGGGGATTATTCCCTCCGGGAGCTTGAAGAGGGCTCTCATCTCCTCCTCCCGCTCCGGGACAGGGTGAACTCCCATCCAGACGCTTCCCAGCCCCATCTCGCTGATGCGGATGAGCATGCTCATCACTGCGGCGGCGCAGTCCTGCTGGATGTACTGGGGAGTCTTGGACAGCGCCGGCTCGCCGCATATCAGAATGGCGGCCGGGGCCTCCTTCAGCATCTTGGAGTGGGGATGCACCCCGGTGATGGCATCGAGGATCTCCCGCTGATCGATGACGAGGAAGTGCCAGGGTTGCGCGTTGTGCGCCGAGGGGGCGGCCATGCCGGCACGCACCACTTCCTCCAGCACGCCGTCTTCAAGCGGCTGGGAACTGTACTTCCTGATGCTTCTCCTGTTGAGAACTGCACTGTCGCTCATGCTGAAGTGATTGCGACGGTGGGTTATTAGCTTGCCCTAAGCTCAGATTCCCAGTATCCAGGTGGCCATGGCGAAGTAGATGAAGACTCCGCTGATGTCCGCCACGGAGGTGACCAGCGGGGCGCTGGCGGTGGCGGGATCGACGTTGAAGCGAGCCATCAGGAAGGGTAGCGACAGCCCTATGAGCGAGCCGACCAGCACCACGATGACCATGGTTACCGACACGATGAGGGCGACCTCGAGGCCCCCGCGGGCGAATCCCAGCAGCGACACGGCGATTGCCATCGTCATTCCCATCAGCACCGCCACGGTGGCCTCGCGGCCCACCATGCGCAACCAGTCCTTGGAGTCCACGTCCCCCGTGGCCATGGCCCGGATGACGAGGGTGGAGGACTGCGTGCCGGCGTTGCCGCCGCTGTCGATGAGAAGGGGAAGGAAGAAGACCAGGGCGATGACCTGGGAGATGGTCTCCTCGAAGAGGGCGATTCCCGCCCCGGAGAAGACGTTGACGAAGACCAGGATGAGCAGCCATGGCAGACGGGCCCGGTAGAGCATCTTGACGCTGGCGCCCTTGATGTTGGTCTTGACGGTGCCCACCAGAGCGGCACGGTGGAAGTCCGCGGTGGTGTCCTCCTCCATCATGTCCAGCGCATCGTCGAAGGTGATGGCCCCCACCAGGCGGCCTTCGGAGTCCACCACTGCCAGGGCGGGGATGTCCTCCTCCATGATCAGGTCGATGGCCTCGGAGCGCGGGGCGCGGGTGCGGGCGAAGACCTCCTTGCCTTTCACCAGCTCGGTTATGGGCGTGTCGGGAGTGGCCTTGATCAGCTGCCCCAGGCGAATGTAGCCGAGATAGTGCCTCTCGAAGTCGATGATGAAGATGCTCTCCATCTCGTCCGGGCGCAGGGTGGACTGGTGCAGGCCGTAGAGGACGTCCTTCACGGTCTGCCCCTCTCTCGCCGTCATGTAGCGAGGGCTCATCACCCTGCCCGAGCATCCCTCCGGGTAGCCCAGGAGAAGATTGATGTCCTTGCGCACCTCGGGGCTCATGCTCGCCAGCAGGCGCTTGGTCACCTTGGCCGGTAACTCCCCGAACAGACGCGCATGGTCGTCAGGGTCTAGAGGTTCCAGAAGGCGAAGCACCTCGGGATCCTCCATGGAGGAGACCAGCAGGGCCTGCTGATCCACGTTCAGGTCCTCGAAGACCTCCGTCGCCATGTCCTTGTCCAGGAGGCGGAAGGCGATTACCTTCTTCACCGCCGGCAGGTCGGTGATCAGTGAGCGGAGGGCCTGCTCATCCATGGACGACAAGAGGGTGCTGAGCTCATCCAGTCTTCTGTCCTCAATCATCCTCTGAATCTCTTTCATCCCCCAACTCACACCCCTGAGGGGAAAAGGCCCCCCTCACGGGGCGGGGGATAACATACAGCATATTTCATTCTACCCCCATAGCCCCGGCTATTGGGTGAATCCCTGGAAAAAGAGCGGCGGAAGAGCGCTGATGGATGTCACATCCATCCATTTGCGGAAACAGTTTTCGTTCGGTTTTTATAGTCTACTTTCATACAATCCTCCAATGGCCCCCAGAACGGAAGAGATATCCATCGAAGCCTGCAACCTGGTGAAGGTGTTCCCGGCGAGCCGACGCTCCGGCCGGGAGGACAAGATCGCGGTCGATGACGTCAGCTTCCAGGTTCGCAAGGGGGAGATCTTCGGCCTGCTCGGACCCAACGGGGCGGGCAAGACCACCACCATCAAGATGCTCTGCACGCTCCTGCTCCCCACCTCCGGGGACGCCACCGTTCTAGGCCGCAGCGTGCTCAGCAACAATCGGGAGATACGGAAGAGGATCAACCTCGTCTCCGGCGGGGAGAGGGGGCTCTACTACCGCCTCACCGGCAAGCAGAACCTGCGCTTCTTCTCTGAGCTCTACGGCATACCGCCTTCCCAGCGGGAGCAGCGCATCGACGATCTGCTCGAGCTGGTGGGCCTCAGCGACGCCGGCGACTCCCGCGTGGAGGACTACTCCCGCGGCATGAAGCAGCGCATGCACATCGCCCGGGCCCTGGTAAACGACCCGGAGATTCTCTTCCTGGACGAGCCTACCATCGGCCTCGACCCGGAGATATCGAGAGAGATACGCGCCCTCATCAGGAGAATGGCCGATGCCGGGACCACCATCCTGCTCACCACCCACTACATGTTCGAGGCGGAGGAGCTCTGCGACCGCATCGCAGTCATCAACAAAGGCAGCATCATCGCCTCCGGCAGCGCCGCAGAGCTGAAGTCTCTCGTCAAGTCGGCCACGGTCATCGAGGTGGTAACCGTCCAGGACCCCCGCGAGTCCCTTGCCGCCCTGGAGAAGGAGCCTTACGTCCTCAACGTGGTCTCGGACCGCTTCTCCGGCCGCCACCTCAGCCGCTTCCAGGTGGAGGAGGGCGATGGGATCTTCGACCGCATCACCGAGTGCCTGCGGCCCTATCACATCGTGCGGGCGGGCTACGACGACCCCACGCTGGAGGATGCCTACATTTCCCTGGTGAGCCGCCATGAACCTTAAGGCCAGCATCGCCGGCTTCAAGCAGACCTTCATCGAGTTTCTCTCCGACCCGCAGTGGGTCATACCCAGCATCATCGCCCCCTTCACATTCACCATCGTGGCCCTGATGATCTACAGCGACACCAGCGGGCCCGTCGTCCTGCAGGCCGTCCTCGGAGGCGGGGTGCTGGGGATGTGGGGCAACACCCTCTACTCCGCGGGATGGACCATCAGCTCCGACCGCTACAACGGCACCCTGGAGCCGATGATGGTCTCCCCCACCGACATAATGGACGTGGTGGCCGGGCGGGCGGTCTGGCACACCATCATCGGCCTGAGCAACGCCGTGCTGGTCTTCATCGCCGCCGAGCTGATGTTCGAGACCAGCCTCACCCTCGCCAATCCGGGCCTCTTCTTCCTCATGCTCCTGCTGACTTTGGCCTCACTGGCCAGCATCGGCCTCATATTCTCCGCCTTCTTCGTCCTCACCCGCGCCTCCTCGATACTCATGTCCTCGCTGGAGTTCCCCATCTACCTGATGAGCGGGGCGCTCTTCCCGGTGTCCATGCTCCCCGGCTGGGTGGAGTGGATATCACGCGCCCTGGCCCCCTCCTGGGGAGTGGATGCCATGAAGAACGCCGCCTTCGGCGTCAGCGACGGGAGCCTCCTGCTCAGCGTGGGCATGATGATCGGCCTGATGCTGCTCTACTATGTCATGGCCCACCTCCTCTTCCGCCGCATAGAGGAGAACGTCCGCCGCCATGGCACCATAGGGAGGTTCTGAGATGGAGGAGCAGCGCATCAGCGTCTGGAGGGTGATGTCCGCATCCAGTGCGGTGTCCATCCGCAACCTCTTCTCGGCGGTTCCGGCCTGGGTGTGGCTGGCGCAGTCCCTGATAACATCCCTCTTCACCATGTCCTTCTTCGCCCTCATGGCGGACTTCGCGGGCAACCCCGACGTCAGCGTCAGCTACGTGGTGGTGGGCAACGCCGTCCAATCGGTGGCCATGGTCTCGGTCTACGCAGTGGCGAACATCCCGGGCATCGAGAAGCATGTCGGCACGCTCTCGGCCCTGATGACCTCTCCCGCCAACCTCTTCCATATCTTCATCGGCATGGCCGCCTTCCAGATCCTGGCAGGGTTCATGGCGGTGGCGGTTTCCTTCATCTACGCCGCCTTCATCTTCGGGGTGAGCTTCTCCATGGTCTCGCTGCCGCTGCTGGCGCTGACGGTCATCGCCACCTCGGTCTCGATGTCCGGGCTGGGGATGATGGTGGGCTGCATCGGCCTCTATCTGCGCAGCTCCATGATCATGGCCAACATCGTCACCTACATCGGCCTGGTCATCTGCGGCGTCAACTTCCCCCTCAGCTACCTTCCGGACTGGATCCTCCCCATCTCATACTCCCTTCCGCTCACCCATGCGGTGGACATCACCCGCATGCTGCTGGATGGAGCAGGGATGGCGGAGATCTCCGGCCCGCTGCTGATCATGCTCGCCATCGGCGCGCTGATGTTCGTCGTCTCCTACGGCATCTTCAAGGGCTTCGAGTGGATGGTGCGCAGGAGCGGCAGGACCGACTCCTTCTGAGCGGCGGTCGCTATGGAAAATTGAGATATACCATAGGTCGATTCGTGAGCGAGGCCTATGGAAGTTCGCAAGGTTCAGATGACGGGAGGGTCTTCATTCGTTGTCACCCTGCCCAAGGATTGGGCCAGATCCATAGGCTTACGCAAGAACGATCCCCTGGGAATCGTGGTCCAGCCGGACGGGAGCCTGCTCATCAGCCCTCCGGAGAAGATGGACACCGGCACCGGCTCCAAGGTCTTCCACATTGACGATCTGAAGGACCCGGAGCTTCTCTTCCGCCTGCTCCTGGGCGCCTACATCTCTGGCTACAGCAGCATCGAGATGCGCTCGGAGGGCAAGATCGGCGGGGAGCTGCGGGACACCGTCAGCCGCCTCACCCAGGCCGCCATAGGCCTGGAGGTCATGGAGGAGTGCGACAACAGCATCACCGTCAAGGACCTGGTGGACCCGGCGGAGATGCGCTTCCACCGCAGCATCGAGCGCATGCGGATGCTGGTGAAGAACATGCTGGAGGACTGCTTCAGCGCCCTCTCCCGCCGCGACCCGTCCCTCCTGGACGGGATCGAGCCGCGGGACAGCGACGTGGATCGCCTGGAGTGGCTCCTCTCCCGCCAGATGCACATGGCCCTGAAGGACGTGAACGTCTCCCGCAAGCTGGGCGCCGCTCCCCACGAGGTCATCAACAGCTTCCTGATGGGGCGCATCCTGGAGCGCATCGGCGATCACGCCGTGTCGATATCCGAGAATGTGCGCTCGCTCATCGAGATGGAGCTGGACCCGGAGCTCTGCGGCAGAATCGTCGCCACCGGCGAGGAGGCCATATCCCTGTTCTCGGAGAGCGTGGATGTGCTCTTCAGCCGGGACGTGGAGGCCGCCAACGCCAACATCGACCGCACCCGGGACCTGGTGGAGTCCTGCCGGGAGATCAGCCGCGCCGCCCTGAGTCGGGAGCCGGAGGCCGCCCTGGCCGCCAGCCTGGTGGCCGGCAGCATACAGCGCACCGGGGAGTACTCCGCCGACCTGTCGGAGATCATCATCAACATCCTCGTGGACTGAAGATAAATAAGCCTCCCGCCTTCTCTTTCACTCATGTGCATCCTCTCAGATGACGACATCCTGCGCCGCATGCGGGATGGAAGCCTGGGGATTGAGCCGTTCTCCGAGCGGGGGCTCACCCCCAACGGCTACGACCTGCGCATCGCCGAGCTCTCCGTCCGTGGCGGCGAGATCGTCAGGGAGGGCGTGGCCATCGTCCCCCCGGGAAAGATGTTCTACGTCTCCACCATGGAGGCCGTGTCCCTGCCCAAGGACCTCTGCGCCCAGCTCTGGCTGCGCAGCAGCTGGATAAGGAAGGGTGTCCTCTCCTCCTTCGGGAAGGTGGATGCCGGCTTCGAGGGCACGCTCACCCTGGGCTCCTTCAACGCGAGTGACGAGGAGCTGGAGATTCCCATCGGCGAGAGGTTCTGCCAGATGGTGCTGGAGACCATGCACTCCGCCGCGGGAGAGGACTACTCCTCCCGCTCCGGGAACTATCAGGGGCAGAGAGGGATCACCTTGAAGCCGCGCGGGCCTAAGGGATCCTTAGGTCGAGAGCGTAGACGCTCATGGTGGGAGAATAAGTCTTGAGCTCCTTCTCCATGTCCGCCTGGAGCTCCCGGCCTTCGCCGCTGGCGAGGACTCGGTCCAACATGTCTGGCCAGTCCTCCCTCTCTGATATGAGATAGAGATGCAGCGTCGCCCCCGGCCGACAGCGGCTAATGGCCAGAGGCAGGAAGTCGGCGGCGCTCTGAGGGAGGTTCATGATTATCCTGTCGGCGAGCGGCAGGCCCTCCATGACCTCGTTCACGTCGCCCTGCAGTGGCGTGATTCCATCCGTCCGATTGAGGCGGATGTTCTTCTCCATGTACTCCACCGCCGCGGGATTCAGATCGACCGCGTAGATGCGGGCGGGCGGAGAGTTCTTCCATATCACCAAGGGAAAGGGCCCAGCCCCAGCGAACATGTCGATGATGGTCTCCCCCTCCCTCACCAGCTGGGCGATGCGATGTCTCTCGTTGGCCAAACGGGGATTGAAGTAGACGCGACGGGGATCGACCAGCATCCGCACCCCGAACTCGGTGTGCAGGGTCTCGCTCTCCCCTTCGCCAGCGATGCTCTCCAGCTCCCTGACTCGAGTCTCGCCCTTCACCCCGCCGTCGCGGAGCACCAGGCGCAGATTGCTGCCGGCGGTGAGCATTGCCTCTCCGATTGCTTTGCTGTGCTCCTCCAGTTCGGGAGGGAGTCTCACTATGGCCACGTCGCCGATGATGTCAAAAGAGGAGGGAAGAAGGTCTCGCAGCTCCTCCGGCACCTGGGCGATTCGCCGGTAGTCCCCCTCCGTCTCCTCGCGGACGGGAGCGTCCCAGTCCACCATCTCCCATCTGCCCTCTAGATCGGCGGTGACGGGGATGTAGACATGCTCCCCATCGCGGCTGATGCGATGGCCGCGGTCGAGCACGCCGGCCTCTATGGCGGCGTTGCGGGCCTCCTCTGCATCCTGCCGGGGAACCTTGAGGCAGCGAGTCACGGCGGCGATGAGGACTTGAGCGCTATATTACCCCTATGGAAAGCCTAATATCAGGCCGGGACCTACGAACGGAGCATGTCTAGAAAGGGCCTGGTCTTCGTGGGTCTCGGGCTCAGCGGCGTGGACGGCATGACCGTCCAGGCGCGGCGAGAGCTGGAGGCCTGCGATGAGATCTACGCAGAGTTCTACACCTCCCACCTCATCGGCGCCAGCCTCGAGGACCTGGAGCGGTCCCTCGGCAGGGAGATAAAGCAGCTGGATCGCCTGGAGGTGGAGGAGGAAGACCACATCATCGCCCGCGCTCGCGAGATGCGGGTGGCCTTCGTCACCGCCGGCGACAGCATGGCCGCCACCACCCATGTGGACCTGCGCATCAGGGCCGAGGAGGAGGGTCTGCCGGTGCATCTGATACCGGGAGTCTCGGTGTTCTCCGCCTGCCCCAGCGCGCTTGGCCTGCAGCCCTACAAGTTCGGCCGGACGATCACCATCCCCTTCCCAGAGGAGGGATACCATCCCCGCTCCCCCTACGACAACATCATCGAGAACTGGGAGAGGGGGCTCCACAGCATGCTCCTGCTGGACATCAAGGCCGACGAGGGCCGCTACATGAGCGGCGCCCAGGCCATAGAGTGGCTGCTGGATGCGGAGGAGAGGTGGGGGGGCGGCCTGATGAGCGATGAGACCCTGGTCTGCGTCGCCGCCCGCCTGGGCTCGGAGGACCAGCTCCTTGCGGCCGGCTGGTCGCGGGAGATCATGGCGAGAGACCTGGGAGGCCCTCTGCACACTCTGGTCATACCGGGCAGGCTCCACTTCATGGAGGCGGAGGCATTGGTGCGCTTCGCCGGCGCCCCGTCCGAGATCCTCGAGGACTGAGCCTTACTCCCAGATCCTCTCCAGGTCCACGTTGGCCCTCACCCGCTTGGTTATGAGGTCCATCTTGAACTTGTCGCGGGGGTCGATGCGGGCGATGAGATGCTCGATGACCTCCGAGACCGCCAGGGTGTCCCCGTCCAGGAGGAGTATGGGCACGCCGATCTCCTCCGCCCGGGAGAGGATGGTCCGCGGCGGGGTTATGCCGCCGGTGAGCACGATGCAGGAGGTGTCGGTGGACAGCGCCGCCAGCTGTATCTCGGTGCGGTCGCCGCCGGTGATGACGGCCTTCTTCTGACCGCGGCGCATGTAGCGGATGGCGGTCTGGGGGCTCATGGCCCCCACCAGGACCTCCTCCACCATGCGCTCCAGGCCGGCCTCGCCCGCCAGGACCTTGGCGGAGGTCCTCTCGATGATCTCGCTCACGCGGAAGGAGCGCAGCTCCGGGATGGTGGGGATCTCACCCAGGACGGGTATCCCCTTGGACTCCATGAGCTCCTTCTCGCGACATCCGTCGCACTTGTTGAGGACCACTCCGCGGACGTCCAGGCCGCGCTGCTTGCAGATGCTCTTGAACATGAAGGTGCCGTCGACCGAGCTGGGCGAGGTGGAGGAAACCAGCACCACTGGGGCGTCGAGGGCCTCGGCGATGTCCAGATGGGAGAGGCCGTGGGTGAAGCCGTTGGTGAGGTCGCGGCTTCCCTCGATGACCATGAAGTCGTTGTCGGAGATCAGATGCTCGTAGCCGGCGACGATGTCGTCCATGCTCACGGGGTCGAATATGTCATAGCAGAAGGGCGACAGGGAGAGCTTGTCCTCCCAGCCCAGGATGTGGGACATCAGCATGGCGTCTTGATCCACTGCCTGGTCGTTCCACTTCACCATGCTCTCGCGGAAGGGCTTGTAGAACCCCACCTTGCCGGGGTAGTTGCGCGCGATGCCCAGAGAGAGCACCGACTTCCCGGACCTCTGACCAATCGACGCCAGATAGACTTTCTTCATGTTTTTCCTCCTATTGTGACAAGGGCATCCACTGCCCAGCATCCCTCGCCTTTCTCTCCCACCATCACCGGGTTGATCTCCAGCTCCATTATCTCCTCGTTTTCCAGGGCTATGGATATCAATCGTCTCATCAAGTCCTTCAATGCTTCGATGTCAGCGGCGGGGCGACCTCGGAAGCCGGTGAGGAGCTGGTAGGCGCGAGTGGAGCGAAGCATGCCGTCCAGGGCCTCCTCGCTCATGGGGGCCACCGCCTGGGAGATCTCCTTCATCATCTCCACGAATATGCCGCCGGCGCCGAAGCTCAGCACCGGGCCGAACTGCTCATCGCGGACGATGGACACGATGACCTCCGCCCCGCGGACCATCTTCTGCACCGACACCCCGTCCAGGCGGGCGCCGGGGACGGCGCGGCGGCACCTCTCCATTATCAGCCCGTAGGCGTCGATGACCGCCTCCGAGCCGGAGATGTTGACCATGACCCCGCCGACATCGGTCTTGTGGTGGATGTCGGGAGATATAACCTTCATGACCACCGGGTAGCCGATGGACTCCGCCAGCTCCACCGCATCGGAGGCGAAGACGGCGTCCCCCTCCGGCGGGACCGGTATCCCGTAGGCCGAGAGTATGGCCTTGCCCTCGCCCTCGGTGAGGGCCAGACGGCCTTCTGCCCGAACCGAGTCGATGACCTCACGAGAGATGGCGCGGCCCTCGCTGCGGGGGAGCTTCATCGGCCGGTGGGCGATGTCGCGGCGGTCGCGGTAGCTGAGCATCTGGGACAGGGCCCTGATGGCCCGGTCGGGGGATGGGTAGTCCGGGATGCCGCTCTCTCGCAACACTCGTATGGGGGCCTGGCACTCCTCCCCTCCCACGAAGGCCGCCACCAGTGGCATGCGGCGGGAGCGGAAGGAGCTGAGTATGCTGGCCACCTCGATCATGTCCACGGTGTCCACCGGGGATATCAGAACTATGATGGCGTTCACGCCCTCGTCCTCGGAGAGGATGTCCAGGGCGATGCGGAAGTCGTTGGAGCTGGCGTCGCCGCGGACGTCCACCGGGTTGGTGGCGCTGGCCAGGGAGGGGATCTCCTCCAGCAAGCGGGAGACAGTCTCCCGGGATAATTCGGAAAGTGAGAGGCCGTAGTCGCCGCAGGCGTCGGCGGCCATGACACCCAGACCGCCGGCGTTGGTGAGCAGGGCCACGCCGTCGCCCTCCATCAGCGGCATGGAGGAGAACAGGGAGAGGGCGTCGAAGAGCTCGTCCACGTCCTTCATCCGCAGGGCGTTCACCTCCCGCAGGGCGGCGTCGTAGACGGAGTCGGCACCCGCCAAGGCGCCGGTGTGGGAAGAGGCCGCCTTGGCACCGTGGCCGGTGCGGCCGGACTTGAGGACCAGGAGGGGCTTCTCCCTCGTGAACTGCCGGGCGGAGCGCATGAAGGCCGACCCGTCGCGGATGCTCTCCACATAGAGTGCGAGCACCTCGGTGCTCTCGTCCTCCAGGAGGTAGTCCAGCACATCCGACTCGCTGACGTCCATCTTGTTCCCCAGCGAGAGGAACTTGGACATCCCGCGACGCGAGATGGCGGCCCAGTCCAGGATCGAGGTCCCCACCGCCCCCGACTGGGAGCTCAGGGATATGTTCCCCCGGCGGGGATAGAGGCTGGAGAAGGTGGCGTTGAGGTCCACGAAGGTGTTCATCACCCCGAAGCAGTTGGGGCCCACAATCCGCATGCCATGGCGGGCGCGGGCCTCCTCCAGCTCCATCTCCAGTCGCATCCCCTCCGGCCCCTCCTCCCGGAAGCCGGCGGATATGACTATGGCCGCCCTCACGCCGGCAGCGCCAGCGTTGTCGACGGACTCCGCCACGTAGCGGGCGGGAATGGTGAATATGGCCAGGTCAGGCGTCTCCGGCAGGTCGAAGACCGTCCGGTGGACCTTCAGGCCCAGAATGCTGTCCTCGCGGGGGTTTATGGGGTAGACCGTGCCCCCGTAGCCGGAGGCGAGGATGTTGCGTATGATGATGTTGCCGATCTTCTTAGTGTCAGCCGATGCTCCCACCACGGCTATGCTGGACGGGGAGAAGAGGGAGCGCATGCCCATCGGATTACCCTAGCTCCCTAAAATACTATCTCGGCCGGAAGCGAGTGGAGCGGATATGTTTATTAACAACCGCCGACCTCGGATGATATGTGTGCCTGATCAAGCGGGGATGACCGGATGATTCCTCTGGATATGGGCGCACATACAGTGACTCCTTTCAAAGGGTCCCTGCGGTAGCAACGATGTGATTTCGTGCTGTGACCGGAGGACAACCAGGGAGTCCAACACCTATCCCCGTCAGGGTCAGTGCCCCGAGAGCGGTTCTCCGCGCGATGAAGAGGCGTGTTTATGATGGGGGACACTTCCTCTCAGCGGAGCCCCTCTCGTGCTGCGGCCTGCCTTTCTGCGACCTTCGCCCCGTGGGGCTGGAGAGTTCAGCGTATGTAGTTGCGCTTCACCTCGGGGTCCATCATCCAGATGATGATGAAGATGTAGAGCAGGACGTAGCCCAGGCTGCCGAGCTTGTAGAAGCTGAAGCCGCCCTGGAAGACGCTGAGAACCTGCAGGACCACCGACCATCCCATGGCACCCACGAAGGCGTACCAGCCCACCGAGTTCCAGCGGAACATCCCGTAGGCGGCTAGGAGGTAGAGCAGGGTGGTCACGGCGGACAGGGCCGCCGCCTCCAGGTTGAAGTCGACGATGAAGTAGTTTATCGTCGACACCAGGTTGAATATACCCATCACGGCGGCGAAGATCATCAGTAAGAAAAGCATGTCCTTCTTCGGCATTTAGACACCGAAGAAGGATGGCTTACGCCTTTTAAAAAGATTCACCACTCCAGGGCGATTTTTCGCAGCCAGGCCTCCGCCTCCTCCCAGCGCGGGAAGAGCCTCTCCTGGGCTCGGAACTCCGGCCCATGCTTGGGGCTGTCGGGGTCGAGGCCGTTGTGGAGGTGGAGCATCTCGTGGTAGACCACGTAATCCAGGACGTACTCCGGGATCTCCGGGTCGTCGAAGACGCTACTGATGGCGATGACCTTCATCAGCACCGAGCAGTAGCCCACCCGGCGCAGGTTACGGCTCCTGGTCCAGGAGATGAACATGCCCTCCTCCTTCTCGACCATGCCCTGCTCGATCAGGCGCTCCACGCTGTCCATGAGGTTGCGGTGCTTGCCCGCCGGGGAGCGGGTGAGGTTGCGGCTGCGCCGGATGTAGACCGGCTGCTTCTGGGCGACGAACTCCGCGGAGGTCATCCAGTCCTTCATGGGCTCAGGGTAGGGATCCTTCCGCCCCTTGACGATGCGGAGGAAGAGCGCGTGGGCGAGGCCCTGTATGACGTCCTCCCCGGCATCCATGAGATAGTCGGACACCTTGAACTCCGCCCAGCCGGCCGAGCGCTGCCACTTGACCTTGAACTCCTTGAAGGGGGAGTACTCCGCCCTCACCGAGCTGTAGCCAAACTCCTTCCCAGCCAGCTGGAAAGACTCCTGCAGCGATGCTTCTGCGCTCATCTGTGCAACTCCTTGCGCTTCATGGACCTTATCAGGCCGAGGCCGCATTAAAGGGAGCCCGCTACGCTTAATCTACCTTCCCCCCATGGCCCGTAAGGAGTGAGGAATGGCGGGGCAAGATAGAAAATACCCCCCGCCCTTATCCTGCGCATGACCAAGAAGCTCAGCCCTGAGGAATTGAAGCAGAAGGCGGAGGACACCCTGGGACGCATAGAGAAGTTCTATGGATTCACCCCCCTGGTGAACCAGGTCCTGGTGAACGACCCCAAGACCTTCCTGCCCTTCGTCGAGCTCAACAAGAACGCCTTCTTCTCCAAAGGAGCACTCTCCATACGCATTCGCGAGCTGGCCGCGATCTCCGCCGCCGCCGCATTGGCCTCCGAGCACTGCCTGCCCATCCACATCGAGATGGCCCAGAAGCACGGAGCCACCCGCGAGGAGGTCCTGGAGGCCATGATCGTCGGCTCCCTCATGAGCATGACCCGCTCCCAGTCGGTTGGGTTCCGCGCCTGGAAAGAGGCCTTCGGAGAGGAGTAGAACTCCTCTCAGTGAAGCGGGTCCGGCTGCCCCGGCCCCAGGTCCGGCAGCGCCCGCTTCAGCAACAGCAGGGGCTCGGACATGGCGACGGCGCTGTTGAGCATCAGTCGCTTGCCGGCGTCGGTCATGGCGAAGACCGGCACCCCGGAGCCCATCTGCATCTTGGCCCTCGGGCCGATCATCTCCCGCAGCGGGCGGGAGGCGCAGGCGTAGATCACGTCTGAGAATCCCGCCAGAATCTCGGCGGTGAAGGCGCAGACCCCGGTGTTGTGACAGGAGAAGATGAAGAGCTCCACGTCGCTGGCCCCGGCCTGGACCCGCATCTGATGGGCCAGGTGGCTCTCGCGCCCCACCACCGTGGCGGCGATGGATTTGAACCCTTCCTCCACGGCCTTGAGCACTCCCCCCAGCTGGTCGATGGCCGCCGTCTCGTTCAGGATGATGGTTTCCCGCTCGCGGAGTCCTTCGATCGTTGCCTCGATGGGAGAGGTGGAAACCATGCCGGTCATGTGGGCGCCCACCGCCCTGACCACCTCCGGAAAAACGATGCCGGTGAGCTCATCACAATATATCTTTGAGATTTCAGTGGCCAAAACTAAGCTATTGCCATAATTTTCGGTAATGAACTTCAAAAAATATCCATTGCCCTGGAAGGTATCATTGATCATGGAGGTGGAGCGTATCCCATGGGGCAGTTCCACGGTTTCCAATAGGTGCCTCCAACGCTCTGTCATTTTTCCGAACCTGCCATGGTCCAAGTTGGAGGTCCCGAGGTTCCATACCGGGACTTCCCGCTGCCATCGTTTCCAATTGTAGCTGTGCATGTCAACGACCAGGACCTTTGGGAACATGGATTCCAGTTTTCCCATAAGGGCGGCCACCACCTTGTAGAAACCTCTGTGTTTGTCCAGACTGAGTTCCCTTTGCTGGCTGGACAGCGGCACTTTCCAAAGCGCCTTTCCCCAGGCGTCGTTGTAGATGGCCGTCTCCTGGGGCCGGTTCAGGTCATATTCGAATCGGCTGTCCCTGCCGGCCAGGACAATGGGCTGGGTTTGGACCAGTTCCAAGGTACAGGGGTCCTCCTCGTACCAACGTTCATATTCATTGTGATGGCAAAGCT
>CAYXFQ010000004.1:0-22382 GCA_964464345.1 uncultured Methanomassiliicoccales archaeon
GGCGCCACCGGCGTGGCCCAGATCGTGGAGCTGGTCACCCAGCTCCGCGGCGACGCCGACAAGCGCCAGGTGGCAGACGTGAGGCACGGGCTCGCCCAGAACGTGGGTGGAACCGGCTCTGCTGTCGTAGTCAGCATCCTGGGGGTGGCCTGAATGCCGGTCGCACGCTTCTGGCGGGACATACCGCAGCGCTACAACCTCGACGGCTGCCGCTGCCTGTCCTGCGGGAAGGTCTTCTTCCCCACGCGGCACCTCTGCCCCACCTGCCGGAGAGGCAGCATCGGGCAAATGGAGAGCGTCCGCCTGAAGGGCGAGGGAGTTCTGCACTCCTTCTCCATAGTCCACGACGCGCCGGAGTCCAGGAGGCTCCTGACGCCCTACGCCGTGGGAATGGTGGAGCTGGAGGAGGGCCTCAAGGTGACCGGTGAGATAGTGGACGTCGAGCTCGATGAGATCGAGATCGGCATGCCGCTGCGCGCCGTGCTCCGCCGCCTGGGCGACGAGGGCCCCGAGGGGATAATCCACTACGGGTTCAAGTTCACGCCTAAGCGCTGAGCTCCGGGGAAGGCTCCAGCCCCGCCACCTGCAGGGTCTTGCGACCCTCGCCGGTGAGCGAGGCGTAGCTGACCTCCAGCTCCCGCTCGGGCTCCAGCTCCAGCGAGCTGGACTGACCTATGCCCAGGAAGGCTATGGTCCGATTGGCGACGCGGATGTCCCTGGCGATGCCGGGGCCGAGGTTGCGCAGCAGGACGGAGTCCTCATCCCGCTCCACTTCGAGCAGGGGCTCCAGCCTCAGGTCCTCCTCCACCGACTTGGCGATGAGGCTCATCTTGCGGTCCACGCCGATGCGGTGTGCGGGAGGCTGCGCGAGGAATCGCTCCCAGGAGCCGACGTCGTAGCCCCGCTCCCGCAGGCTCTCGACCTTGCTCTGCATGTCCTGATAGCGTTTTATGGCCAGCTCGGCGCCGCTCTCGTCCCTTCCCAGGGCGATGGCGGCGAGGGAGATCTTCCGGTCTGCGTCGCGGTGGCGGCCGTGCTCGAAGGCGTGGCGGCCCTCCTTCAGCAGCTCCCGGCTCTTCTCGTTGGGCAGGCGGGAGGACTCGATGGCGCTCTCCAGGTCGCGCAGGCGCAGGCTGAGACTGCCCTGTATGAGGTCGAGGGCCTCGCGGCGCCCGTCCTGCAGGCGCTGGTCGTCCCAGTCGTAAGTCTGCGGAGTGGACGGGCCCAGCAGCAGCCTCTCCGCCTCCTGCATGGCGAGGCGGGACTCCTGGCGGCGCGTCTCCCAGTTCATCGGCATGTCTCCCTCGGTCATGAGGAAGTTAAGCATGGCCCTCTCCTGGTCGCCAGTGCGAAGGTCCTCGGCGAAGCCGTCCCTGGCGGCGTCGAGGGTGCGGCTGGAGTCCCAGAGGCTGGGCAGCTGGGAGTTGACCTCCCGGAGTCTCTCCAGGCGGGCGTTGACGTCCCGGTGGAGGCCCATGGCGGACTTGAGGTCGAGGTGGGCCTCGTAGGCTCCCAGGGCGCCGGCGGAGAAGTCTCCCGCCTTGACCCGGGTGTCAAGCTCTCGCAGGGCGTCGTCGGCCAGGGTGGTGCTCATGCCGCCCTCTTCCAGTTCCTCGCGGAGGGCGACTATGTCCTCGCGGGTCTCGGCCATGGACTCCTTCCGGATGCGGATGCTGTCCAGGCGCATGGCCAGGAAGTCCTCCGCCTCCTTGGCGTAGTGGAAGCGCCGCTCCCGCAGGGCGGCGAAAAGATTGTCAGCGTTGGCAAGGCTGCGATCCAGGTCCGGGCCGCAGATGCCCTCGAGCTCTGCCTCGGCGCGGACCCGCTGCATGAGGTCCATCACTCGCAGGGAGACCAGCTCCCCGATGCGGTCGATCATCCTCTCCGAGGCACCGTGGCTCAAAAGGAGCTTGCCCTCTCGGAGCAGGGACTTCGACTCCTCGAAGACGAGCTCCAGCTCGCCGGTGTCCAGGCCCAGCATGCGGGCCACTCCCAGCTGCTCCCGGGCATCGGCCTGGGAGGCGCGGCAACGCTCCAGCTGCCTCTTGCGCATGGCGAGGTCCTCCTCCAGATGGAGGAGGATGTTGGCGGCCACGTCGTAGCGGGCGGCCTCGATGTCGCTGCGGGTGTTGGCGAGCATGTCCAGGCACACCGCCTCCTCCTTGCCGTTCATGAAGGGCTGCCCGATGCGGGGCCGTATGGCCGATGAGCGGGACTGCAGGGCCCGGGAGGTCTCCGCCCGCCCGGTCCTCATGGCCTTCTCAATGAGCGAGGAGGCGTTGCGGTAGTCCTCGTTCTCCAGGAAGAACTGGGCTTGTGGGACGCTCTCCCGGAGGCTGAGCACCTGGAGCCCCAGCCGGTCGGCGGTCTTCACGAGGCCCATGCCCTGCTCCATGATGTCCGCGGCGGCGCTTCTCAGACCCTTCTCGATGAGGGTGCGCAGCAGCTTCTTGGACTCCACGTCCGCGTCACGGTAGCGGCCCTCGTGGAAGAGGTTGAGTATCTCCGTCAGGGGGGCCTCGGGGAGGTCCTCCTCCCTGACGATACGATTGATGCGCAGAAGCCTCTCGTAGACCTCGTCGTGAACGAGGACTTGGATGCTCAGGCCGATCTCCGCCTCCTTCAGGGCGCCGTAGGCCGGCCGGAACTCTCCCTTCTCCAGCAGGTCGAAGCCTCTCCGCAGGCTGTCAAGCTGCTCGTTTGACTGGTATCCCGCCATCCGGGCCCGGTAGGCGCCCAGATGGGCGGCCTCGAGGTCTCGGAGCAGGCTCTCGTAGATCCGTCCCCGCACGCTCTCGATGAGCTCCCCCGCCTTGGCGATGGTCTCGAGGTCCACGTTCCCGCCATCGTAGCGGAAGGAGTACATGATCCTCTTGAGGTCGGAGACGTCCACCTCCACCGCCTCTCCGGTGGAGACCAGCCTCCTGGCCTGGCCGAGGTTCTCCTCCAGGGCGTCGATGTCCAGGTTGAGGAGCTGTCGCCTCGCGGTCCATATGATGCGATAGGACTCTTCCGGCGAGCCCTCGCTGAGGAGCTTCTCCGCTCCCCGCACCTGGAGGCGCATCTTCTTCACGTCGTAGAAGCCGTCCCGCTCCTCGATCTCCCTCAGGAAGGAGTTCAGGTGCTCGCGGGCGTGCAGGCGGAGGACCTTGTTGATGTCCCTCTCGCACTCCTCTATGCGCTGGTAGGCGCCCTTGTACTTGCCCTGGCAGATCTCCTCGTAGATCCCGCCGAGGGCGTTGCTCTCGTCGCAGACGTTGGCATCGATGCGGAACCCGGTCTGCAGGGACATCTGGGCGCGGATCATCGGGGCGCCGAGGTGCTCGCGGGCGATGCCGTGAATCTCATCGATAGACTCCTGGATCATGGCCAGGGCGGCGTCCAGGCCGGTCTCCTGCATCTGGAGGCGAGCCTCGTCGATGTGGGCCAGGGGCTCATCCAGGTCGAGCTTGTACTCCTCGACCTCGTCAAGCAAGGTGGAAAGCGATAGGAAGACTCCCTCCAGGTCGCGGTAGCTGCCCATGCGATTCTGAAGCAGGGACTTGACCGACTCCACGCCGTTCACGGCGGAGCGGAGGTCTCCCCTGCGGAGATTGCTGCGAACCTCGTCCAGCGAGACGATGATGTCACTGAGGTCCACGCCCAGGTGGCGACCGACGGTGATCATGTCCCGGGTGCCGTGGATCATGTCCGTGATGTGGGACGACTCCTTGTCGACCACTCGCGCCATGAGCTCCTCGTAGTCGTCCAGGGCCCGGAAGGGCTCTGACTCGAACTTGGCCTTCGCCTGCTCAAGGAGGTCGTACTCCTCGTCCACGGGTATTTCCAAGGCGATGAGGGTGCTCACCCTCTCCTTGGCCCTCTCGATGGCACCGGGAAGTCCCTCGGACAGGATGGAGTCCAGGCCGGCGACTATCTTCTCGATGTCGTCCCTGACAGCCTCATACTCCCCATTCCGGAAGCTGGATCCCAGATTGGTCCAGAAGATGTCCAGCTCATAGGTGCTGCTGATGAGACGCGATATGCGCTGGTCATGGGCGCGGAGGCGCTCCTTGTTCTCCAGGATTATCATCCTGACGACGTCCACCGTGGCGTTGATGGCGGCGTGAATAGCCTCGGGCTCCCCATCCTCGGCCATCATGGCCTCCATGACCGGCCGAAGGCGCTCGTCCTCTTGCTCCTCAAACAGCGCGTAGGCGATCTTCTCCTTGAGCACGGGGAGCGAGCTCAGAAGGTACTCCCGGATGGCGGGGCGCAGCTCCTCATAGATCCCCACAGCCTCGGGGATGGAGACGCTGATGGCTCTCTCCCCCTTCTCGATGAGGGACATGATCTCCTCACTGGGCTTGATCATGTCCACCCGAATCAGTTGGCGCAGCCGGGCGTAATTGTCAATGAGGGTACTCTGAGACTCGCTGTCAACAGTCTCCAGAGTGTTGCGGACATGGAGGAGGGCCTCGCGGAAGTTGCGGGAGGCCATGCTGAGCTCCGCCATCTCCAAAACCGCTCGGGAGGCGTCCACGCCCACGCCGAAGCGCTCAGTGGCCTCCACGGATGAGAGGGCTTTGAGGAGGAGCCTATCCGCCTCCTCCTTGGTCATTATCTCCCTTCGCCCCAGGTCCTCCAGAGCTTTTCTGAGCTTCATTTGCTCCAAGATGCTCATCCGCTGCATCCTCCGGATGCCACCTGGATGGCCATGTATTTATTTAATAATCTCCAGCATGGCCACCTTCTCCAAGGCTAAACCTTGCGATGGCAGCGCCAGATGGGGGAATTCGGCCTGCAGGCGGGACTCCTTCTCCTCGTCCAGGTCCAGGAGGGAGTCGTCTCTTTCCCAGCCCATCTCCGCGAGGGCGGCCTCGCCGTCGGAGTCGATGGCGAGAATGACGAACTCCTTCTCGCCGGCTGCCACCCCGCACTGGGACAAGGCATGGGATATCTGCCGCTCGCCGGAGAGGTAGAGGAGAACCTCCACTCCCAGGGTGCGGGCGGAGTTCCCTCCCCGTGAGAAGGCACGGCGGGCGTGGGAGATGGCAGAGAGCAGGTGCTCCCTTCCCATGACGGCCGCGGCCCGCATGACCACGACCTCCCCGGGAAGCGCGGCGAGGGTGGCCAGCATGGCTTCCAGGTCCTCCAGCTCCCCTCTCGCTCCCAGGATCTCCGTCCGTGTCATGAGCCCTCGATGCCGCCGGCAGTAGATAAGGCCTGCCGGGGTAATTAATATATCACGATTCCCACTCTATGGGCGGTCCCATCAGACCAATGGTGTTCAAATGACTGATGAATGGATAGAGGTCGTCGCCCCCGCAACCATCTCCAACATAGGGCCTGGGTTCGACGTCTTCGGCATGGCTCTCCAGGAGCCCTTTGACCGCATACGAGTGAGGAAGACCGATGCGGGAGTTATCATCAGCTCCATCGAGGGAGAGGGAGCGGAGAGCATTCCGACGGATCCCGCTCAGAACTCGGCCAGCATCGCTGCCGCCGAGGTCCTGGAGCGCTGCGAGGCCCCCTTCGGCCTGGAGATGCAGATCGTGAAGGGAATCCGTCCCTGCAGCGGCATCGGCTCCTCGGGAGCCTCCGCCGCCGGCGGCGCCTACGCCGCCAACCTGCTCTGCGGAGAGCCCCTGGGCAGCACGGAGCTCATCATGTGCGCCGCCCACGCCGAGGCGGTCATATCCGGTGGCATGCACGCCGACAACGTCGCCCCCTGCATCCTGGGAGGCTTCACCGCCATACGCTCTTACACTCCTTTCGAAACCATAAACATCCAACCCCCCGAGAACCTGGGCGTGGTGGTCTGCCTGCCGGACGTCATGGTCTCCACCCTGGAGTCCCGCAAGGTGCTCCCGCTCGAGGTTGGGGTGCCCGACCTGGTGTTCCACGTCGGCAACGCCTCCTGCCTGGTGCACGCCATGCACACCGGCGACCTGGACCTGCTGGGTCGCTCGGTGCGGGACGCGGTCTTCGAGCCTGCCCGGGCCCACCTGGTGCCCCATCTGGGCGAGGCTGAGGACATCGCGATGTCGCTGGGCGCCAAGGCCTCCTTCCTGGGTGGCGCCGGGCCCTGCATAATCTCACTCGTCGACCTGGAGATGACCGACGGGCAGAGCATCGCCGACTCCATTCAGGACATGTATCACGAGAACGGCATCGGCTGCAAGTGGTGGCTCACGAGCTGGGGCCCCGGCTGCAGGAGGGTCTGAGATGGCAGCGCATCGCGTTCTCTGCTGGGACTGCGGCTCCGAGGTCGATGACCCCTATGCCGACACCTGCCCCCGCTGCTCCGGCCTGCTGACCGTGGAGATGGACCTGGAGCCGGTCAAGAGCATGCGGCCCGAGGACCTGCGCTCCCGCCCGCTGGGGGTGTGGAGATACCATCCCTTCCTCCCGATCGACCCTGAGCACGCCGTCAGCCTGCAGGAGGGGGGCACTCCCCTTTATCCCTGCCTGGCATTGCAGAAGGAGCTGGGCGTCAAGGAGCTCTACGTCAAGTACGAGGGAGCCAACCCCACAGGTTCATTCAAGGACCGCGGCATGACCGTCGGCGTCTCCCGGGCACTGGCGGTGGGCGCCAGCGTGGTGGGCTGCGCCTCCACCGGCAACACCTCCGCCAGCCTGGCCGCCTACGCCGCCAAGGCGGGCCTCCGCTGCGCCGTTCTCCTGCCCTCCGGCAAGGTGGCCCTGGGCAAGCTGGCCCAGGCCATGTTCTTCGGCGCCTCGGTGATCTCCATCGACGGGAACTTCGACGACGCCCTGCACACCGTCCGCGGACTGGCGGACGAGGGCTACCTCTATCTGCTGAACTCCATCAACCCCTTCCGCCCCGAGGGGCAGAAGTCGGTTCTCTTCGAGATCATGGACCAGCTCTCCTACGACATCCCCGACCGCATCATTCTGCCGGTGGGGAACGCCGCCAACATCTGGGCGGTCTACAAGGCTCTCCTGGAATTGGAGGAGGTCGGCTGGATCGATCGCATGCCCCGCCTGACTGGAGTGCAGGCGGAGGGCTCCATGCCCATCGTCAACTCCTTCCAGGCTGGGAACGAGGACTTCAGCCCGGTCGAGGACCCGGAGACCATCGCCACCGCCATACGCATCGGCAACCCTGTGAGCGGCCGCAAGGCCCTGCGGGCGATATATTCCACTGGCGGCTGCGCCGTGAGCGTCAGCGACGAGGAGATACTCAACGCCCAGAGCCTGCTGGGGCGCAGAGAAGGCATCGGCGTGGAGCCGGCCAGCGCCGCCTCCATAGCCGGTCTGCAGAAGCTCCTGGCCAGCGGCGAGATCGACGCTGACGAGAGAGTGGTCTGCATCTGCACCGGCAATGCCCTGAAGGATCCGGACAGCATCATCGAGCGCTGCCCGGCCCCCATGCGCGCCAAGGCGGACCTGGCGGAGATCCGCAGACTGCTCGAGAGCTGATCAGAAGTCGAAGAGGCTGGACTGCCGGGAGTCGGCGTCCTCCTCTTCCTCCGGCTCGGACACAGGCGCGGCCTCGGGAAGGTTGGCAGGCGCGGCCCTGCCCAACTGTGACATTATAGAGGACACCAGCGTAGGCCCCATCTTGGGAAGTCGCGCCAGGTCGGCGGGGTTGGCATTTTTCAGAGCGGTCCGGTCGTGGTAGCCGGCGTTGTAGAGCAGGCGGGCGCGGAAGCGTCCGATGCCGCGCAGGCGCACCAGGTCTATCAACTCCTCCCTCACGCCGTGGCGCATGCGGGTCAGCAGGAGGGAGAGCCTCTCCCCCGCCTCCGGGCGGAAGCGCTTCGCCAGCTCGCTCATGGAGTAGAGGATCCACTCGGCGGAGTCGCTGCGGTTGCGCAGGTCCCCCGGTCCGACGGAGAAGAAGGTCAGCATGCCGTCCTCGTCATCCTCGTTCATCCAGGATTCCAAGAGGCATGCCGCCTTGAAGTCCGCGAGGAAGAAGTCGTATTCGTAGGAGTCGTCCGGCGGCGGGATCAGGAAGGAGCCGTCCATGTCCGCCATGCGGGCGTCCACCCACTCGACGTCGCTCTTGCGCAGGTAGAGGCTCATGACGTCCGGCGTGGAGCAGAGCACCTGCAGGATCGCCAGGTCCGGCACGTCATCCCTCCAAGACTCCAGCGCCTGGCGCAGGATGAGGGCGGACTGCGGATCGATGTAGAGGTCCGAGACCCTCTTGCCGAACCAGGTTGGGCGCAGGATACCCGCCTCCTCGCTGGCCATCTCGTGCTCCAGGAGAAGCTCCACGATGTTGTCCACCGCTCCCTCCAGGCCGTAGAGGGCGCTCTGATGGCCGTAGAAGGTCTCCTCCAGGAAGAGCATGATGTCCCGGCGGGAGGAGGCGTCGCCGGTTGCCAACAGGCCCAGGACGTGGCTCCGCAGCAGGGCCTCGGTGCCGAGCTTGGAGATGATGTCCTCCGCATCGCCGTAGAAGTAGTCGTCCATGAGCCGCCAGGCGTCGTCCTCGCTGCGGGCCATGAGGACCGCCTCCCCATAGGGGTCGAAGCGAGGCCTCCCGGCCCGGCCGCACATCTGCCTGATCTCCATCACCGAGATGGGGACGAAGCCGGCGTTGGACTCGAAGCGGGAGGTGTCCCGCACTATCACTCGTCTGGCAGGGAGATTGATCCCAGCGGCGAGGGTGGGGGTGGCCACTATGCACTTCACCAGCCCCTCCTTGAAGCGGTCCTCCACCATCTTCCTCTGGGCGTGGCTTAGGCCGGCATGATGGAAGGCCATGCCGCCGGACACGCAGGCGGCCAGGCGGCGTCCGATGCTGGTGGACTCCCCCTCTCCCTCCAGGATGGCCTTCTCCTCCCTGGTCAGGGTCTGGCCCGCCAGCGGGCCCATGCTCTTGGAGTATTTTGAGGCTAAGGACTCGGTGGAGCGCCGGGAGTTGACGAAGACCAGGCACTGGCCTCCCTGCCTGACAGCCTCGGCGATGAGGTTCCAGAGAGGCTCCCCGTCCCCCTCCACCTCGGCTCGCCCTCCGTCGGAGAAGCGCAGCTCCCCGTCTATATGCACCGCCTGGCGCAGCGGCACCGGCCTCCAGTCGCTGGTGACCAGCTCCGCATCCATCCAGTCCGCCAGGTCGGCGGCGTTGGATATTGTCGCCGAAAGGGCGATGATCTGCATCTCCGGGTTGCGGCGCTTCATCTTGGTGAGGGCCACCTCCAGGGTGGGGCCGCGCCCCGGGTCGTGGATGAGGTGGACCTCGTCCGCGATGACCAATCCCAGGTCACTCATGAAGGGGTGTCCGTGGCGAAGCAGGGAGTCCGCCTTCTCGGAGGTCGCCACCACCACGTCCGCGTCCTTGAGCGCCAGCTCCTCGGCGTCCAGGTCGCCGGTGCTCATGGCCACCCTCCATCCCAGGGCGGAGAATGCCGCCAGGTCGTCCCTCTTCTCGGCCGCCAGGGCCTTCAAGGGCACGATGTAGAGAACGCGCCGCCCCAGCTCCAGCACGGTTCTGAGGGCGGCCAGGTATCCTATCAGGGACTTGCCGCTGGCGGTGGGTATGGACACCACCACGCTCTTCCCGCTCAAGGCCAGCGGCAAGGCCTCTGCCTGCGGTGGATGCAGGGTCTCGTAGCCCTGCTCCCGTAGCAGCTCCTTGACGGCGGAGGGGATCGGCAGTTCATCGACCAACAATAGGCATCCTTCCCGCCTCTGGTATAGGCACCATCGATAAATGAATATCCGATGTCTCAAGCAAAGGCTTATTTATAACTCCATTAATTCTTGGGCCGTAGGGTGTTATAAATGGGCGAAGGAAATGTTCCTGAGGCCATCAGCCCCGTCGATGAGTGGATTGACCAGCAGGATTTTGAGACAACTGCGGAAATCGACATCCCGGAACAGCTTGCCGACCGGGTCATCGGCCAAGATAGGGCGGTGGAAGTCATAAAGAAGGCTGCTTCGCAGAAGCGCCACGTCATGCTCATAGGGGAACCTGGCACCGGAAAGTCCATGCTGGCCAGCTCTATGGTGGAGTATCTCCCCCAGGGCGAGCTGCAGGATGTCATCGCCTACCACAACCCCGAGGATCCCAACGAGCCCCGGATACGCACTGTCCCTGCCGGCAAGGGCAAGCCCATCGTCGGGGAGCAGAAGGCCATGGCAATGGCCCAGAGGCAGCAGAAGAACTCCATGCTCATGGCCCTCGTGGTCATGATCATCGTCAGCACCGTCGCCCTCTACGTCCTGGGCGGCTTCCGTGACCCTACCATCATACTCATCGGCCTCTTCGCGGTCGTCATCATCTACTTCGTCTTCCGCTCTCCCAACCAGAGGCAGGAGGTCATCATAGTCCCGAAGCTCCTGCTCTCGCATGAGGAGGGCGCGGACTGCCCATTCATCGACGCCACCGGCGCTCACGCCGGCTCCCTCTTGGGAGACGTCAAGCACGACCCCTTCCAGAGCGGTGGGCTGGAGACTCCCGCCCACGACCGCCTGGAGCCGGGTGCAATCCACAAGGCCTCCAAGGGCGTGCTCTTCGTGGATGAGATCAACATGCTCCGCATGGAGTCCCAGCAGTCTCTGCTCACTGCCATGCAGGAGGGTCGCTTCTCCATCACCGGTCAGAGCGAGCGAAGCTCCGGCGCCATGGTCAAGAGCGAGCCGGTGCCCTGCGACTTCGTCCTGGTCTGCGCCGGAAACATGGACGCCATCCAGGGCATGCACCCTGCGCTGAGGTCCCGCGTCCGCGGATACGGATACGAGATCTACATGCAGAACAGCATGCCGGACAACGACATCAACCGCCGCAAGCTGATACGCTTCGTGGCCCAGGAGGTCTCCAAAGACCTCAAGATCCCCCACTTCGACAAGTACGCCGTGGCGGAGATCATCCGCGAGGCCCAGCGCCGCTCCGGTCGCCGGGGCGAGCTCACGCTTCGGCTCCGCGAGCTGGGTGGCCTGATACGGGTCGCCGGCGACATCGCCATCGAGAAGGGCGCGCCCATAGTCTCCAAGCAGAACGTCATGGAGGCCAAGAAGGTGGCCCGCAGCCTGGAGCAGCAGATCGCCGACCGCTACATCGAGGCCCGCAAGCTCTACCGCAGCTTCGTCACCGAGGGCGAGGCGGTGGGCATGGTCAACGGCCTGGCGGCCATGAACGCCAGCTCCAACATGGCCGAGTACTCCGGCATCGTCCTGCCCATCGTGGCCGAGGTGGCCCCGGCGCAGGCCAAGAACGCCGGCAAGATAGTCGCCACCGGCCAGCTGGGCGAGATCGCCAAGGAGGCGGTGGACAATGTCTCCGCCCTCATCAAGAAGTACACCAGCACCGACATCTCCAGCCACGACATCCACATCCAGTTCGTGGGCACCTATGACGGGGTGGAGGGCGACAGCGCCTCCATATCCATCGCCACCGCGGTCATCTCCGCGCTGGAGGACGTCCCGGTGCATCAGTCCATGGCCATGACCGGCAGTCTCAGCGTCCGTGGCAAGGTCCTCCCCGTGGGAGGGGTCACCGCCAAGCTCGAGGCCGCCGCCGACGCCGGGGTGAAGAAGATACTCATCCCCCGCGACAACGAGAGGGACGTCATGATAGAGGACCGCTACTACGACCTCATCGAGATCATCCCGGTCGACGACCTCCGGGACGTGCTCAAGCACGCCCTGGTCGGTGGCAGGAAGAAGGACAACCTCATCGGCAAGCTCTCCGCCCTGGTGGAGACCGCCAAGGTCGTGCCGCACGCGGTTCCCCAGCCCTGAGCCGGGCATGTTCATATCCCCGCTCGCTGATACGCTTCCATGGAGTCCCCTCGCCGTCACGAGAGCAGCGCTCTGATAGTGGGCCGCTTCCAGCCCTTCCACAAGGGTCACCTCCAGGTGGTGAAGATCATCATGGAGCAGTGCGAGCAGGTGACCATCGGCATCGGCAGCGCCCAGTACTCCCACACCCTGGAGAACCCCTTCACGGCGGGCGAGAGGCATCTGATGATCTCCGAGACGCTTCGCGACGAGGGCCTGGAGCGCTTCTTCATCGTGCCGGTGGAGGACATCAACCGCTACTCCGCATGGGTGGCGCACGTGGTCTCCATCGTCCCCCCGTTCAATCGCATCTTCTCCAACAACGCCCTCACCAAGCGCCTCTTCAAGGAGGCCGGCTACGAGGTCACCGCCGCGCCGATGTACAACCGGCAGCACTACTCCGGCACCGAGGTGCGACGGCGAATGAGGGAGGACGGCGACTGGGAGTCCCTGGTGCCGAAGCCGGTGGCCGAGGTCATACACGAGATCGACGGCATCGGCCGCATCCGCGACCTGGCGGGGAAGGATGATCTCTGACTCCATCCTGACGGAGATCGCCTCCGCCCTGGAGGCCAGGGGGATGACCCTGGCCAGCGCCGAGTCCTGCACCGGCGGCATGGTGGGGATGCTGATCACCAGCCTTCCCGGCTCCTCCCGTTTCTACCGCGGCGGGGTGGTGGCCTACTCCGACGACCTCAAGAGGGAGCTCCTGGGAGTAGACCCTGAGAGCATCCGCCTCCATGGGGCGGTGAGCGCCCAGGTGGCCATGCAGATGGCCTCCGGGGTGCGACACGTCACGGAATCTGACATAGGCATCGCCATCACCGGCATAGCTGGTCCCGGAGGGGGCAGCCCTGCCAAGCCGGTCGGGACGGTATGCCTGGCAGTGGACGGCCCCGGCATAGGCCAGCTGGAGATGATCCACGTTCCCGGAGATCGGGAGACGGTCAGGCGCAACAGCGCCCTTCGCCTGTTGGAGATACTGCTCGAGTCGCTGCGGAGTGAAGGTTGAGACCCCTCCGCATCGACGATATGCGCAGCCGCTGGGAAACTAATTTATATCTCAGCCAATTTTGTCGAATCTGATGAGGCTGATTAGAACCGGGAAGGTCAAGGAAGTCTACGAGGTTGACAAGGACACCCTCGAGTTCGTGTTCACCGACAACATCTCGGTCTTCGACAAGATTATTCCCTCTTCCATCCCCTACAAGGGGGAGACCCTGTGCCGCACCGCCGTGTTCTGGTTCCAGCTGCTGAAGACCAAGGGCTTCCGCAGCCACTTCAAGGAGTTCATACCGCCCAACCGCATGCGGGTGCGGCGATTCCAGATCATCGAGGACTACGACCTCATCGACACCAGCAGCGTGAACTACCTGATACCTCTGGAGGTCATCAGCCGCCACTACGCCGCCGGCTCCCTTCTGGACCGCCTGAAGGACGGCAGCCTGAAGGCGGAGGACCTGGGATTCCCCGCCGGTCACGTGGTCACGCCCGGTGAGAAGCTCCCGCTGCCCTACGTTGAGGCCAGCACCAAGCTCGAGGAGGTGGACCGCCTGATCGCCGAGAAGGAGGCCAAGTCCATCGCCGGTCTGAGCGACGAGGAGTTCCAGCAGATCCGCGACACCACCCTCGCCATCGACGAGGTCATCGCCGACGAGGCGGCGGAGAGGCTGCTCATACACGTGGACGGGAAGAAGGAGTACGGCTACGACGACTCCCGCCAGCTGATGATCATAGACACCTTCGGCACTCTGGACGAGGACCGCTGGTGGGATGCCGACGATTACATCTCCGGCGAGGCGCAGGAGCTCAGCAAGGAGCTGATCCGTCGCCACTACCGGGACAGCGGCTACTTCGACCTCCTCATGGAGGCCCGCCGCAACGGCGAGCCGGAGCCGGACATACCCGCCCTGCCGGATGAGCTGGTCGGACAGGTCAGCCAGCTCTACGTCGACATGTTCGAGCGCATCACCGGCGAGAGTTTCCGTTAAGGTGAATCAGGAGAGAATGGCCTTGGAGAGGCTCTCTCCCTTCTCGCATTCTATCTCGCCCTCTATCTTCTCGATGCGTAGCTTCATGCCGGGCTCGAGAGCGAGGGGTTGGCAGAGGCGGTAGCTCGCACAGGCGACGTTGTCGCAGTCTATCGGCTCAAAGGTGATGGTGCTGCCCTCGATGGCGGCCTTGCGGGAGACCGATGCGGCGGTGCTGGTCTTCTCGACCTCCACCACTCGCACGCCGCCCTCGAAGATCTCGCAGGGGTGCTCGGCGTCCCGCAGCTCGTTGATCACGTAGCTGTTCCCGGACTCCAGGTTGAAGCATACTCCCCGCAGGCGGCATTCTTTGCATTCCGGCTCAGACAAAGGCCCAGTGTACAGGAAGCGCGCACCGGGCTTAGCCTGCTCCTTTCCGATGAGTGTGAGTAGAACCATTGTAGTCTCTCCTAGATGACTTGGGTGATTGTGGCGACGCGCTCGGCGGCCTCGGGGCTGAGCCCCCGGTCGCCAAGGATGGTGAAGCGGTCGCTGCGCACTTGGTGAGCCTTCACCAGGGCCTCCACGATCTGGTCCGCATCATAGCCTAGCTCAGATGCGGTGATGGGGGCGCCTATGGCACGGAGAGCCTCTTGTATGCGTCTCCAGTCGCCGCCGTGAAGGTACATCATCATGATGGTGCCCACTCCGCACTGCTCTCCGTGGAGGGCGCGGGTGGGGTAGAGGAGGTCAAGAGCGTGGGAGAACATGTGCTCCGCGCCGCTGGTGGGTCGGGAGCTGCCGGCCACGCTCATGGATATGCCGGAGATTATGATGGGGCGAATGGAGATCCAGACGCTCTCCTCCAGTCCCGGCCTTATGAGCTCGGAGTTCTCGATGATGGTCTCCGCAGAGTATTCCGAAAGAGCGCGGGCAGAGCGGCTGAACTCCTCGTTGCGGAGGCGGTGGGCGAACTCCCAGTCCATGAGGGCGGTGGAGTTCGATATCACATCGGCGCAGCCGGATGCGAGGAGCCGGTAGGGCGCCTCCACGATGACCTTGGTGTCGGCGACAACCGCCAGGGGCACCACCGCGTCCACCGACTTGGGTCCGCAGTTCCCTTTCATGGATGCCCTTCCGGAGGCCACTCCGTCGTGAGCGGCGGAGGTGGGTATGCAAACGAAGGGGATGTCGAGCTCCTTGGCGGCCATCTTGCAGATATCGATCTTGCTGCCGCCGCCCACTCCCAGGATGAAGCGGGACTTGAATTCCCGTGCCTCCCTGAGCAGGACGTCGAGATTCTCGAAGGTGGCCTCGCCTGTAAGGTGAACGTCGATGTGGTAGTCGCCGTCCTCCATGTACTCCTTGACGGCTTTCCCGGCTTTCTTGTAGGTCGTGTCGCCGCTGACCAGGAGGCCGGAGCGCTCGAAGTCAAACTCCTGGCAGACGTCGGGCACCCGGCCTAGGACATCATGCCCCACGAACACGTTCCGAGGGAATATCATCGATCGGTATTTTGTAAAAGGCGAGTCCTGCATGATTTATGCTCCGACAAACTGTTTATGTCGATTCTCGATATTAATCTATCCACGCACGCTGGCTCTCCCATCCTGGCTATGGGAGGAGAGGGGATGAAGAAAGTACTGTTAATGGGAAATCCCCGGGGGATTGCAAGAGGAACGATGTCGGTTCATTCGTACGGAGAAGAATGTGTACCGATCCCCGGGGACTTTCAAATCCCGTTATGACCTCCACTATATAATACTTTTTTATGTTAATAATTAATTATGTTGTAAGCCGTAGGAATCAAGATATAGTAGATTATCAATTTAAAATGTTCACTTCGTTCCATATTTGCCACTTTTTAGCACTAAAATCCTCATATAAATTATAGACGTTATTATATATCAGAAGCAATTCGCAAATGATAGGAAAAAGCTGGCCACAATGGCCAGGGCGCGATGGAAAGTATTCATGTATCCGCTAGGGATATATTCGTTCCATCCGTTCTTAGTTGGGGGGGTGAGACCGATGGAGAAACGTTACAAGCTTTTGATGGTCGAGGACAATCCCGACCATCTTGCGTTGATGCTCGAGCATCTCCCCGATTCTCTCTTCGAGATTGACACTGCGACAACCTTCCGGGCCGCTATCGACAAGGTCAGGAAGAACGACTACGAGATCATCACCATCGACTACTACCTCCCTGATGGGAATGGGATGGACCTGATGAAGGAGATCAGCGCCATCCATCCCGGTCAGAAGATGATCCTGGTCACTGCCGAGACGGACCCCGAGCTCAGCTTCGAGGCCCTCCGCGCCGGCGCCCTGGACCTCGTCGTCAAATCCTATCAATATTTCAAGCAGCTCAAAGACAGGATAATCGAATCTCTGGAGGATGATGAGGACTATTGAAATCGCCGTCCTTCTGGGAAGCGGCAGACGTCAAGGCAACAGCGAGGCTGCCGTCGAGGCCATACTGTCCGGCCTCAGCATCCCTGGTGACGAGGTGGAGCGATTCTACCTGAACGAGATGAACGTCGGTCACTGCCAGGCCTGCGAGGCCTGCCGGGAGAATGGGGGAATCTGCGTTCAGACCGACAACATGGACATCATCTACGATGTTCTCGGCAGCGCCGACCTGGTCCTGATCGCCACGCCGATCTACTTCTCCGGCCCATCCTCTCTCCTGAAGCAGGTCATAGATCGCTGCCAGTGCCTCTGGGCGCGCAACTCCCCCATGCCGGAGGACCGCTGGGCGGCCTTGGTCACCGTCTCCGGGCAGAAGGGCGCCAACTTCCGGAACACCCAGTCCATAGTCCGCTCCTTCGTCAACAGCGTGCCCCTGCAGTGGGCGGGCGAGTTCCAGCTGCCCGGCTTCGACGAGGAGGAGGCCCTGGAGTCCGACCCCGCCACCCTGGCCAAGGCCGAGCTCTTCGGCCGCGAGCTCTCCGAGAAGATCAGATAGCTCTTGTTCCCCGGGCGGCAGCGTCCCTCACCTTCAGAGTACTACTGCTCGGCAGAGGCCTGCCGACGTCAGCAGCATCGCGCTGAGCCGGCAGCCGGGGATCTCTTATCGCTTCCGTGAAGCCCATGGACATCAGGCGGGGGATGTCATTCTCAACTAGCCCGCCGGCCGGTATGATGCGAAGCTCGGAGGAGGACAGCCTCTCCAGCGCGGGAGATGGGCCGAGGCCCCTGCCGAGGCGAGGCAGGTCCATTACGATCGCCTCCTGGTAGCCGAGGTCGTAGAGCAGGCGCAGGGTCTCCTCCACGCGGGAGCGCTTCTTGCGGTGAATCAAGTCATGCCCGTCGCACATCAGCAGCGGCAGGCAGGAGTCGGAGATCTCCATGGCCTCCTCCAGAACGACGGCGGACTCCAGGGTGAGCGATGACAGGAGCAGCCTCCCCACATCCAGGGCGAGGACGTCGAAGACGTCGTCGAGGCTGCGCACCCCTGGGTCCACCCATCGCTCCACGCCTCTGACCCTGCTCTCCTTTATGCTGCGGTAGTCGGGAGCAGTCCCGCCGCGTCCCCAGCTGGAGAGCAACCAGGGGAGGTCCCTCGGATAGGACTCCCGCAGCCAGCGACGGCAGCTCTCGAAGTCGCTGCTCGAACCAAGCGTGAATCCCCGCCCCCCCTCCCAGGTCGCGGTGGACACTCCCAGCTCCCCGCTGCCCGGCAGGCGGGTCAGGGGAAGCGAGGGGATGAGGCGAAAGCGGGAGTAGTCGCTCATTGCTGGAGCTGGGACTTCAGGGCGGTGAAGAAGTCCACGGCCTGGTGGGACACCATGATGTCCGGCTCGTTCCGCTTGGGGGCGACCATGGCCGAGTTCACGTCCTTGATCCCGAACATGTTGCTGATGGTGCCGGTGAAGCGGATGGCCACGCCGTGGTAGAGGACGTGCCCCTCGATGTTGCCGCAGGGGAACACCATGGCCACCTTCTTGTTCTCGTCCAGCCGCGAGGTGTAGAGGACGCCGGGCCTGTCAGAGTCCTTCAGCAGGGCGAACCAGCGGTCGAAGAAGCACTTGAACATGCCGTTGACCTCGCTGAAGTAGATGGGGCTGCCCATGACGATGACGTCCGCCGCCTCGATCTTGCCGTAAAGCTCGCGCATGCCGTCGTCCTGGACGCAGCTGCCGGTGGACTTGCAGGCTCGGCAGCCGAGGCAGGGCCCCACATCGTAATCCACGAGATCGACCCAGTCGATGTCGTAGCCGGCCTCCGTGGCCAATTTCCTCGCCTCCGTCAGGAGGGTGACGGTCCTGCCGTCTTTGCGGGGACTCCCATTGACAATCAGCACGCTCTTGCTCATGATTCGCCAAGAGTGGGTTCCCGGATTTATCTATTTTCCTCGTGGCATGCCAACTTATAATAGATGTCAATCGAATTCAGAGCACATTCGTCCCGGCCGGAGCATCTCCCACTCGGAGAATGGCTCAGGCCGTCGAAGCGAGGTGTTTCATTGCCAGAGAGATATGAGGTTTATCACTGTGTGAAGTGCGGTAATGTAGCGGAGATCATGGTCGGGGGACGCGCCCCCCTCCACTGCTGTGGGGAGCCCATGATCCACAAGGTGGGAAGGAGCGAGGACACCGGCCTTGAGAAGCACGTCCCAGTCATCGAGAAAGCGGACGGCGGCTACCTGGTCAAGGTGGGCTCCGACCCTCACGCCATGACTGAGGAGCACCACATTGTGATGATCGAGCTCCACGAGGGCAATGGCAAGGTCCAGCGCCAGTATCTCGAGATCGGCGGAAAGCCCGAGGCCTTCTTCCCCAGCGATGCCAGCGAGGTCACCGCCAGGGAATACTGCAACCTGCACGGCCTCTGGCTGTCCCAGTCCTAAACCCCTTTCCCCAAACCCTTTAGCAACGAGGTGGGTGACATGAGTTCTGAATCGGTCCGAATAGGAGTTTTCCTGTGTGAATGCCACGACGAGGGTTCCTGCGACATGCTGGACTTCAAGCGTCTCAAGGCCTTCCTGAATGAGTACGAGGACATCGTCTTCGTCGGTGAGTACGACCACATGTGCTCTGCCGAGACTCTGCAGGCCTTCAAGGACAATGTGAAGTCCATGAGCCTGAACCGGGTGGTACTCGGAATGTGCAGCCCTACGAAGCACCTGGAGAAGTTCAGGGATGCGGCAGAGGAGGTCGGGCTGAACCGCTTCCTCGTCGACGGGGTCAACATGCGGGAGCAGGTTGCCTTTATCCACCTTGGCGAGCCGGAGGAGATGCAGGTCAAGCTGGCGGACCAGTTCGCCATGGCGATAGCCAAGGCCCGCGTCTCCCGCCCGGCGAGCGAGATTTACGCCGTGGTTGACGATCTGCGCTGCAACGGCTGCCACATCTGCGCCACCGTCTGCGACAAGGGGGCCATCGAGATGATCCCCGACCCCAGCGGGAGGGTGAAGGAGATATCCCGCATCGATGCGGAGCAGTGCGTCGGCTGCGGAGTCTGCGTGACCTCCTGCCCGGTGGCCGCCCTGGACATGACCGTCCACTCCAACGCGGAGATGAACGCCCAGCTGGACAGCTTCATCGAGCGCATGCGCCCGGACAAGCTGAACGTCTTGGTCCTCAGCTGCCAGTGGTGCGCCTACCCCGCGGCTGACGCCGCCGGTTCCGCCCGGCTGCCCATACGCCCCGACTTCCGGCACATGATGACCCTCTGCACCGGCCGGGCCGACCCGGACTGGATGCTGAAGGCCATCACTCGCGGCGCGGACGGAGTCCTCCTGCTTGGAGGCAAGGCTCAGGCCTGCCACTTCAAGAGCGGAAACATCCGCACCATGTCGAGGATGAAGCTGGTCAAGCTCTTCATGTCCCAGCTCGGCCTGGACGACAAGCGCCTGCAGGTCAAGTGGGTCGATCCCGCTGACGGCAAGGCCTACGCCGACGCGGTCAACGAGTTCATCGAGGATCTGAGCAAGATGGGCCCCAACCCGCTGCTCACCCGCGACGAGGACTACAGCTCTGCCAAGGCCAACAACAGGCGCTGAGCCTCACTGGAAGCGGCTCTCAAACTCCAGGCGACGGAGGAAGTTGCCCAGCGCCTCCTCGGCGCTGCCCTCCTCGTCAAAGGATACCCGCAGCCCAGCCTTGCTGAGAATGTCGTAGCCGTGATGCCCGATGCCGCCGACGATGGCCGCGTTCACATCAAGCGACACGATCTTCTCGGCCACCAGCATGCCGACCCCCTGGGCGGCGTCCTGGTGCTCGTTGGGAACCGCCTCGACCTCCTTGGTCTCGGAGTCCACCACCAGGATGAACGGAGCCCTTCCGAAGTCATCAGCGACGTAGGACTGCAGGTCCTCGCCCTCGGCTACGATTGCGATCTTCATGACGAGGAAATAAGAAAGAGGGGTTGAAAATGTTTTGGCTCAACGCTTTTCGGCCTTGTCCCGCACCGCCTCGACGATGCGCATGAGGGCCTTGGCGGCCTCGGAGTCCGGCCGGGACATGACCACCGGGCGACCCTCGTCGCCGCTGCGGACCACGTCTGGCTCCATGGGAACCCGGCCCAGGAAGTCCACGCCCATGTCTGCGGCAGCCTTCTCGCCGCCGCCGGTCTTGAAGACCTCGACCACCTCGTTGCAGTGAGGGCAGACCATGCCGCTCATGTTCTCCACTATGCCGAGCACCGGTATGTTCACCTGGTTGGCGAAGGTGACCGTCTTGCGGCTGTCCAGGACCGCGACGTCCTGGGGAGTGGTGATGATGATGGCCCCGTCGGCCTTGGGTATGAGCTGGACGATGGAGAGAGGTTCGTCACCGGTGCCCGGAGGCAGGTCGACGACCAGGTAGTCCAGGTCGCCCCACTCCACGTCCTCTATGAACTGGCGGATGGCACCCATCTTGACCGGACCCCTCCAGACCACCGGGGAGTCCTTGTCCGGGAGCAGGAAGGCCATGGACATGACCTTCAGGCGCGGCGGCACCTCCACCGGGATGAGACCGTCCTCGACGCCGATGACCCTCTCGTCCTCGATCTGCAGCATCTTGGGGATGTTGGGCCCGTGGATGTCGATGTCCATGATCCCAGTCTCGGCCCCGCTCATGGCCAATCCCATGGCGAGGTTCACTGCTAGGGTGCTCTTGCCCACCCCGCCCTTGCCGCTCATGACGATGATGACGTGCTTGATGCGCGAGAGGCTCGCGCTGAGTTTTGTGTCCTTCTCAGAAATCATCGGTATGCTGTCTTTTGCCATGGGTAATCTCCAGTTAACACCGTATAGGCGGTCTGCTCTTTATCTTTGTCCTCGCTTTTAAAAGGAAGGGTGGCAGGGCATATATGCCCCCAGAGGCATGGAAGGGCTCATGCCGATAGGTGACCCCATGGGCAAGTGGCGCTACGAGGAGCCGCCCATCCCCATCAGCGGCATCCATGCCGCATCGCTGCCAGTCAGTGATCTGGATGCCGCCATCGCGTTCTACGAGGAGGTCCTCGACCTCTCCCTCGCCGCCAGAGGCGAGGGCTGGGCGGCCATGGCCTGCGGTGGACAGAGGCTAATGCTCCGCGAGAAGGGCTCCCCCGGTGGGGACAGCGGCGTCTACCTCTCGGTGCCGAGCATATACGACGTGCACCGCCAGCTGGTGGACCGGGATGCGAACATACTCCAGCCCCCGCTGCGGGGGGAGGACGGGCTGCTGCTCCTGCTCGAGGATGACGATCGCAACGTCATCCGCATCGTGGAGTCGCCCTAGTCGCCGAGGTTGGCGGTCTCGACCGCCTCGTCGATCTCCCTCTTGAGGGCATCCGGGAGGCCCTTTATGCCTCCCTCCAGGAAGCCGCGCACGATGATGCCGACGGCGTCGTCCTCGCTCAGGCCCCTGGCCATGAGGTACTCCACCTGCTCGCGGGCGATCTTGCCGACCGCCGCCTCGTGGGTCATCTCCAGGTCGGGCACCGAGGCCTCCAGCTCCGGGATGGCCAGGGTGATGCCGTCGTCCTTCATTATCAGGCTGCGGCACTCCAGATGGGCGCGGACCTTGGGGGCGTTGCCCACCAGGCGGCCGCGGGCGATCATCTTGCCGCCCATGGTGATGCTGCGGGAGACGATCTCCGCCCCGGTGTTGGGGGCGTTGAGCACCGCCATGGAGCCCATGTCGATCTCCGAGCCAGGGTGGGAGACGCAGATGCTGTTGAATCTCACGGAGGAGTTGGGCCCGTTGACGTGGGCCACCGGGTAGCTCTGCACCGAGTCCACCGGTCGCAGGAGGACATAGTTGTTGACGAACTGGGCGTCAGCGCCGAGGCGGATGCCAGTGCGAGGCCTCACGCCGGTCTTCTCGCCCCAGTTGTGAATCATGGAGAATGTGAGCCTGCCGCCGTCCTTGACGTAGATCTCCGTCATCCCCAGGTGCAGGGACTCGTTGGCATGGCGCCCGGTGGAGCATCCGGTGAGGATGTCCAGCGAGGCTCCCTCCTCCACTATGATGATGTTGTGGACTTCCTGGGCCTTGCGGTCGGAGTCGATGAGCATGCAGGCCTGCAGCGGCATCTCCACCTGGGTCCCGGCGCTCGCGCGTATGAAGTAGCCGTCCGCCTCCTCCAGGAAGCTGCGGGCGGTGTACTTGTCCTTGTCCGGCTGGACCAGCTGCCAGGAGTACTCCTTGAGCCCGTTGTACTTCTCCAGCGCCTGACGGGTGGAGATCATCTCCAGGC
>CAYXFQ010000005.1:0-20483 GCA_964464345.1 uncultured Methanomassiliicoccales archaeon
CAGGGAGGCTTGCGAGAAGGCCAAGATCGAGCTCTCCACCACTGGGAAGACCGAGATCAACCTGCCCTTCATAACCGCCGACCAGAGCGGCCCCAAGCACCTCACCCGCGAGATCACCCGCGCCAAGCTGGAGGAGCTCGTCTCCCCCATCGTGGAGCGCTGCCGCGGCTCCCTGGACCGGGCCATATCCGACTCCGGGCTGGCCAAGGACGAGATCAACCGCATCATCATGGTGGGCGGCCCCACCCGGATGCCCATCGTGCAGGAGTTCGTGGAGAAGGTCGTCGGCGCCAAGATCCAGCGCGGCATCGACCCCATGGAGTGCGTCTCCATGGGAGCTGCCGTGCAGGGCGCCGTCATCTCCGGCGAGGTCAAGGACGTCCTCCTGCTGGACGTCACCCCGCTCTCGCTGGGAATCGAGACCCTCGGCGGCATAGCCACCAAGCTCATCGAGCGCAACACCACCATCCCCACCCGCAAGTCCCAGGTCTTCTCCACCGCGGCTGACAACCAGCCCTCGGTGGAGATCCACGTGGTGCAGGGCGAGAGGGAGATGGCCGGCGACAACACCTCTCTGGGGCGCTTCATGCTGGACGGGATACCCCCCGCTCCCCGCGGAATCCCCCAGATCGAGGTAACCTTCGACATCGACGCCAACGGCATAATCAATGTCTCCGCCAAGGACAAGGGCACCGGCAAGGAGCAGAAGATCACCATCTCCGCCTCCACCAAGCTCTCCCAGGAGGACATCGACGCCATGGTCCGCGAGGCGGAGCAGTTCGCCGAGAGCGACCGCGAGATGCGCGAGAAGATCGAGGTCATGAACCAGTCTGAGACTGCCATCTACACCATCCGCAAGACTCTGGACGAGCTGGGCGACAAGGTCAGCGAGGAGGAGCGGAAGCCGGTGGACGAGGCGATCGAGGAGCTGGAGAAGGCCCGCGAGGGAGAGGACGTCGAGCTGATCAACAGCAAGATGGAGGCTCTCTACAACGCCATGGCCCCGATCTCATCCAAGCTCTACAGCGAGATGGCGGAGGAGGCGCAGGCGGAGGCCCCGCCCACCGGCGAGCAGCCGGGAGACGGTGGCGACTTCGTTGACGCCGACTACAAGATCGTCGATGAAGAGTAGATGAGAACATGCCCAGGGACTACTACGAGATACTGGGCGTCGCCAGGGACGCCAGCGCGGAGGACATAAAGAAGGCCTACCGCAAGCTGGCGCGCCAGCACCATCCTGACGTCAGCAAGGAAGAGAAGGAGGTGGCCGAGGAGAAGTTCAAGGAGATCTCCGAGGCCTACGAGGTCCTCTACGACGACGAGAAGCGGAGGATCTACGACCAGTACGGCCACGCCGGAGTCCAGAACCAGTTCTCCGGCGGCGGCTTCAGCTGGGACGACTTCTCCCACTTCGACGACCTGCGCGACATCTTCTCCGGCATGGGAGGCTTCGGGAGCATATTCGACATGTTCTTCGGAGGCTCCGGCCCCTCCCAGCGAGGCGGCCGGAACGCCCCCCGCGCCGGGGAGTCCCTGCGCTACGACATCGAGATCGGCCTGGAGGACGTCCTCCACGGCCGCAGCGAGGACATCAACATCACCCAGTCCGTGAACTGCGACGCCTGCGAGGGCAGCGGTGCCAAGGACGGGGAGGCCGAGACCTGCTCGGAGTGCGGAGGCGCCGGCCAGGTGCAGATGATCCGCAACAGCAGCTTCGGCCGCATGGTGTCCGTCGCGGACTGCCAGCGCTGCCGCGGCGCGGGCAAGACCTTCAAGGAGGCCTGTCCCGAGTGCCGTGGCAACGGTCGGGTGCAGAAGAGCACCCGCATCTCCATAAACATCCCCAAGGGGGCGGAGACCGGCACGCGGCTACGCATCGCCGGCGCCGGGGACGGGGGCTACAACCGCGGGCCGCCGGGCGACCTCTTTGTGGTCATCCACGTGCGGCCGCACCCTACCTTCCAGCGTGACGGTCCCAACCTCTGGCTGGATCTGGAGAGCAGCTATCCTCGCCTTGCCCTGGGCGGAGAGGAGGAGGTCCCGACCATCGATGGCGAGACCGCCAAGCTGAAGATCTCTCCCGGCACGCAGGTGAACTCCGTTCAGCGCATGCCCGGCAAGGGCCTGCCCAGGTTGGGCTCCAACAGCCGCGGCGACCAGTTCATCCGCGTCGGCATCAAGGTGCCCACCAAGCTCAGCAAGGAGGAGCGGGAGCTCCTGCGGAAGCTGGACGGGCAGAGCGATTCCCGCGGCGGAATACTGGACAGCATCCGGAAGAAATAAGGAGAAATCCCCTCTCCCGCCGAGAGAGGGGTGAAAACCGTTTTCAGAGCTGGGTTATCCCCGGCACCTTCTTTATCAGCATCCCCTCGATCTCGACGGGCTGCAGCTTCTTGGACAGCTCCACCGCCCTCTGCAGCTTGGCGGAGTTGTCAGCGTAGACCTCGAAGATGATCTCCCCGGCCTCGACCCTCTGGCCGCGCTTCTTGTGGATGATCACTCCTCCGCCCTTGTCGTTGGGGGAGCCGGCGGCGCGAGCGATGGCCACCAGGTCCTTGTTCTTGATCTGGTGCACATAGCCGCTGCGGGCGGATTCCATCTTGTGGACGTGCTTGCCGATGACGATGTCCTTCGAGGTGATCTCGGGCTTACCGCCCTGGGCGGCGACGATCTCCCGGAACTTCTTCAGGGCCTCGCCGGAGCGGAGTATCTCCCTCGCCTTCGCAGGCCCGTCCCGTATCCCGCCCATCTCCAGGATCATGCCGGCGATGTCGCAGGACTTCTCCACCACGCTCGACGGGTGGGGGTCGCCCTCCAGGACGCGGATGAGCTCCCTCGCCTCCACGGCGGGGCCGATGGCGTTGCCGACCGGCTGGTCGCCGTAGGTGATGGCGCACTCCACGTGCATGCCCATGCGGGCGCCGAGGTCCATGAAATCCCGGGCGTACTCCCGCGCCTCCTCGATGGTCTGCACCTTGGTGCCGGCCCCGGTGGGGATGTCCATGAGCAGGTAGTTGGCGCCGATGGCCTTCTTCTTGCTGAGGATGGACGCCAGCATCTGGGCGCGCGGGTTGATTCCCAGGGGGTACTCCACCTTGATCACCAGGTCGTCCACCGGGGCGAGGTTGATGGAGCCGCCCCAGGCGAAGACGCCGCCCACGCGCTCAGAGATGTTCTTCAGGCGCTGGGTGTCCAGGTCCACGTCGCAGAAGACCTCCACGATGTCGGAGGTCCCGGCGGCGCTGCTGATGGCGCGGGAAGAGGTCTTGGGTATGAGCAGCCCGGCGGCGGCGACGATGGAGACCACGATGGGGGTGATCTTGTTGCCAGGCACGCCGCCGATGCTGTGGAAATCGAAGACCGGCGCGCGGTCGAACTCGAGGACGTCCCCGGTCTTGACCATGGAGATCGCCAGGTGGGAGACCTCCTCCAGGTCCATGCCGTTGATGTAGAGGGCCGTGAGCCAGGCGGAGATCTCGATGGGGGAGAGGCGGTTCTCCAGGATGTCCATGACGATCTCCTCGATCTCCTCCTTGGAAAGAACGTCGGCGTCCATCTTCTTGCGTATGGAGCGTATGGACTCCGGCTTGGGCGCGTAGGAGACCATGATCTCCTCCCCGTCCATGGCGTCCATGGCGTCGAAGGTCTTCCCGTAGAGGATGATCTCCCCCTCCTCCACCACGCTGTCGGAGATGCCGACGATGGCGATGAAGCGGTGCTGGTTGCGGGAGAGGCGGACACGGTCCATGTCCTTCACGCCGAGCTCCACGGCATCCTTCTCGTTCAGCACGACGCGGTGCTCGGAGGAGTCCACGTCATACTTTCGAGCTCTCAGCAGCCTCATACGACACCCCACTTGTCGAGGGACTGAGCCAGCTCGGGGTGGCTCTTGGCGTACTCCGTGAGGCTGATGCCCAAGGTGGCGGCGTCAACCGCCTGAGACATGGCCATGGCGCCGCCCCGCACCCCTCCCGGGTGCCCGGAGACGCCGCCGCCGGCCTGAACCTGTATGTCCAGCCCGGCGATCTTGACCAAGGCTTCCACCATGCCGGCGTGCAGGCCGCCGGAGGTGACGGGGATCATGGGCTTGTAGGGCAGGTCCTCGCCCACGCAGGCGTCCAGGTTGCCCAGCTCCTCGTGGTGCAGGCCCTTCATCTTGCCCACCCCGAAGGTTCCGATGTGCAGCCCGTCGCCCCCGCACATCCGCACCAGCTTCACCATGGGCTTCATGGCGATGCCGTGCAGCGGGTCGCGGGTGATGGCGGCGTGCATGGTGCGGTGGACGTGGATGGGGACCTTTATGGACGGGTCCTCACGCAGCGCCTGCACCGCGGCGAAGCCGCAGGTGAGAACGTCAACCATGAGCTGGGTGGCGCCCCACTCCTGCGCCTTCTCGGCCAGCTCCAGGATGCGGTGCCCGGAGGTGCTGACGTTGATGGCGTGGATCATGCGGTGCCCCTCCTCCGCCAGCCGGTCCAGGGACTCGGCGACCGCAACCGTGCGGTCCTCGATGGGGCAGAAGCTCTGGTCCACGAGGGTCTCGTCATCCTTGCCGTTGCTCAGGCCGCCGGCGCCCGCCTCGTAGACGTACTTGGCGGTCTCCTTGGGAGACAGGCCGACCTTGGGCTTGACGATGGTGCCCACCAGGGGCTTCTTGGGGCGGTCCAGTATGCGGCGTATGCCCTCGATCCCGAACTTGGGCCCGGGGAACTGGTCCAGGATGGCGCGGGGGAAGTGGATGTCCTCCAGCCGCACGCCCCGTATGGGCTCAAGGCCGAAGAGGTTGCCAGCCACCACGCTGAGTATCTGCGGCACGCCCCCGTTCTCGATGCTGAATATCTCGTTGGGGAAGGCGATGCTGGTGCGGTCTCCCTCGATGGAGATGACCCTGCCGCTGTATTTCGCGAAAGCCTCCTCGTCGAGGGTGGAGATCTTGGTCCACGTGCCGGTGGACTGCTCCGTGGCTATCGCCGAGGCGGCTTCCGGCATGGGCAGGTCCGTGGTCACCCTGTACTCGCAGACGACGAAGTCGTCCATGTCGATCTCTTCACCCAGGTGAAGGTAGTTCTCGGAATATTCCATTCTTATCACTCTCTGTTGTTGAACATGTAGTCCCTTCCCAACTTGCTGACTATGACCTCGTAGGCGGCGAAGGGAGGTATGAGGCCTATCTCGGTCACTATTGAGTCTATGTACTCCGGAGGGGTGGCATCGAAGACAGGGTTGAAAACCTTCACCGTGTCGGGGATCTCCCCCTCGCGCACAATCTCTCCCGGGTCCCGCTCCTCGATGTGGACCATGTCCCCGTGCAGGGTCTTGGGAGAGAACTTGTAGGTCTCGCTGCAGACCAGCAGCGGCACCCGCGCCTCGTGGGCGGCCAGAGCTATCTGAGAGGTGCCAATCTTGTTGATGAGGACGCCGCTGGAGGTTATGGTGTCCGCGCCGACCAGCACCAGGCTGACCTTGCGCAGCACGCTGCGGACGGCGCCGTCGATGATGAGCGTGACGTCGATGCCCTCCTTGGCGAGCTCGTTGACCGTCACTATCCCCTGCCTCCAGGGCCGGGACTCGGTGGCGAAGACCTTGATCCTCTTCCCCTGGGCGTGGGCGGTCTTGATGACGCTTAAGGCGGCATGGCTGTTGCAGTGGGTGAGTATGGTGTCCCCGTCGGCGATGCGACGGGCCCCTATCTGGCCGATGCGGTCCATGGCCTCCAGGGACTCCTTCACGAAGCGGTCGGAGTTCGTGACCACCAGCTCCTTGGCGGCGGCCACGCTTTCGACCGCGTCCACGCCCCGCAGGGCGGACTGCAGCCCGTTCCAGAGGGAGATCGCCGTGGGGCGGGAGCTCACCACGATGTCCTCAGCCTTCCTCATCTCGGCCAGGAAGCCGTCCAGGTCTTCGCCTGGATAGGCCAGGGCATGGTGGCGCATGGCCTCCACTCCTGCGCGGGCAATTCTCCCCGCGCCGCGGATTCTCATGCACTCGATCTCTGCTGCGGTCTCCTCCGCGTTCAGGCTCATCCCGGAATCTATCGAGCGATAGCATTAAAAAGATTGGCTAGGGGGCCCGCCGAAATTCGCTCCAGCCAACATATTTTAAGTAGGCTGGCGGACAATACCGGGATAATGTCATTTTTCGCCACCATCGCCGCCTCCGTAGGGGGCGAGGCATCCGGGGACGTCATTGACTGGCTAGCCGACATCGCCGGCGGGAGCATCGGGCAGGCCATCGCCATAATTCTGATATTGGCGCTGATCACCATGGAGCTCTACCGCTCCTCCGGACGTGACGACCGGCGAGTGGTTCTTGCGCTGCGCCTGATCATCATCCCGCTGCTGATACTCTTCGCGCTGGGCGTGGCCATCAACATCTATGCCATAGTGCGCTAGGCTCCGGACTCAATCCGCATCGAACTCGGCCATAAGCTCCCGCACCTGCGCCCTTATCTCCTCGTCATGGGCCAGGAGTCTCTTGTATATCATTCCCACAGCCTTCATGCCGCGGTGGAGATAGACGGCTCCAATCAAAGCCTCCAGGCAGCCGGCGAGTATGCCGGTGCTCAGCTCCTGCTGGCCCTCCCCCACCCTTATCAGCGGAATCAGTGGTGACAGCTGCCTCAGAAATAGGCCAGCCAAGCCCTCGTTGGACACTAGCAGCTGCTTCAGGGCGGTCATCTGCCCCTCTCGCAGTGGCGTGTCCAGGTAGATGTGCGCCCGCACCGACAGCTCCAAGGCGGCGTCACCGAGGAACTCCAGCCTCTCGTTGTCCTCGAACTCCATCCCCCGGTCGGCGGCCTCGTTGCTGTAGGAGTCATGGGTGAGGGCGGCGCTGAGCGAGCACAGCAGCTCCTCATCCATCTCGCCGAGGAGCCAGGGCGGGGCGCTGAACGCCCGTCGCAGGGAGTCCATCCTCTGCCCGTGGGACATGGCCCCGGAATGGCCGCGGTCGCTGATAAAACATTCCTTAGCAAACTATTTTCCCTAAGACGGAATTGTCCAAGTGATGGCCAGAGTGAGGTTTAGGGGCGCCAAGCACTCTCCGAAAAAGCTGGAGAAGGAGATACTGGACAGATCCAAGGCGCTCTGGGAGGACCCGGAGATACTCCGCCCTCGCTGCATCGGCTCCTGCCGCCGCTGTCACTTCGACAAGCCTCTGCGGAAGATGCACGACCTGGACCGGATAAAGGACAATCCGGACCGGCTGGTCGCCGCCGCCTCTCGCGGGGACAACATGGTGCGTGGATATGCCGCCACCGCCTCGCTCTACGCCGCGGGGAAGATCCCCTACATGGCCACCGCCCGCTTCCCGGGAGAGGAGGTCTCCTTTGCGGTGCGCGGCAAGGTGGGCCAGGACAAGCTCATCGGCACTCAATACTACGACGACCCGGAGAAGCGCCCCCTGTTCTACATGGAGATAGCCAAGAAGAGAAAGCTCTGGCTCTATTCCCTGGAAGACGAGATACTCTGCTCCGATCGGGCGAACATGCCAGATGCCTATCTGGAGGAGATATTGGCAGACCTCCCCTACGACCTGGATTCCGACTGGAGCTGCGGCCACGACGAGAGGGAGGCACTGGTCATTCACATCATATCCTCGGATAGAAAGCTGCGAGTCTGCCGGGACTGCGCCGGAAGGGAGAACACCCTCCAGGCGCTGCTCTCCCGCATGGTCTCTCCCCGCCCCATGGATGACATCCGGGTTCTGGTGGACCACCACTTCTGCTGCGATTCCGGCGAGGTTGAGGTGGATGCCGAGAACCTGGACAAGTACCAGAAGGGAATGATCAACGACCAGGAGCTCATCGACGTCATGATGAGGGCGGGTCGGAGGGAGCTGAAGGACGCTGGCATGGCCGTCTACGTTGCCTGCGGGCGGAACCACGGCGACGACCTGGATGCCCTGCTGGCCGCGCTGCGAGGCAGTGACGATGAGAAGCAGGCCCTGCGCGCCGTCCTTGGCAAGGGGGACATAGCCCTCGCCATCGAGGGCGATAGGACTTCTGAGGCCCTGCAGGAGCTGTGGGCCGATCATGCCGAGGAGCTGATACTGGCGGTCTCCTCGCCCGAGGTCCGGGACGAGCTCGGTGACTTCCAGCGGCTGACTCCGGCCGCGGCCTTGCAAGAGGCGGCGCTCCGGGAGCGCTCCCGCGAGATTCTGGCGGACATCCCCAAGTATGAGCAGCTGGGCGAGATAGGCTCTCTGGCAGACCGTCTGGCTCGTCTTGCCAAGACTGGCGATCCCTCCACTCTGCGGCGGGAGATCGAGTCCCGCTCCCTGCGGGACTACAAGGCCCGCGCCGTGGCTCTGGCCTTCATCAAGGCGACCAGCGAGGATGCCCCGGATTGGCAGTTCAGCCGCGAGGAGATCGACTTCGCCACCTATCTGCAGCAGTTCGCCACCATGATGGTCGAGGCCAACGGGAAAGAGTATCACGACGCCCTCGAGACCATGCTCACCGCCTCCGGCTCCTCAGAGCGAGTGGATCAGTGAAACCTCAGGTCGGCGACGTAGTGTGAGACCGATGGGGCGAAGGACTTCACCTCTCGCAGTGAGAGGAGCTCCCAGGAGCGGCCTCCGCAGGCCATGGCCAGATCCCTCTCCAGGCTCTCCTCCACTTCGCGAACGTGATAGTTCTCGTGATAGTGGATTATGCCCCCCGGGAGGAGAAGATTCAGCGCCTTGGGGAGGAACTCCTTGGTCCTCTGCACATAGCCCATCACGATGCGGTGGGCGAAGGGCCGGTCAGGGAGGGAGCGATTGTCACCGAGCCGGGCCTCCACCTTGCCGTCGAGGCCGTTGAGGGCGATGTTCTTGAGGAGGTAATGATAGGAGTCGGGATTCTTCTCGCAGGCCAGCACCCGCTCGGCACCGCTGAACTTGGCGATGGGGAGGGTGAAGTAGCCTATGCCGGCGAACATGTCCAGCACTGTCTCGCCGCGGCAGTCCAGCTTCCCCATGCGCTCCCGCTCGTCCACGTTGCCGGAGGCGTACATGACCTTGCAGACGTCCAGCATGTAGCGGATGCCGTTCTCCAAGCGCACCGACTCGGTTCGCTGACCGTGGATGACCTCCATCTGTGGCTGGCGCAGCTCTCCCTGGACCCCGCCGCGGTCGATGCACACGGTGGACACCCCCAGCACTTCAGCGAAGAGGGAGCCGAGCTCCTCCTTCCAGGGATCCAGCTCCGCAGGCATCTTCACTATGGCTATGTCACCGACGAATTCCCAGAACATCGGCAGGGAGGCCAGATACTCTTCCGGGACCGTGGCGCCGTCCAATATCCGCCGCTGTGGGCTCCTCTCGTCCCGGCGGTGGGCATGCCCCTCCACGACCTCTCCCGGCAGCGGGAACTCCCATGCTCCCTCCTCCAAAGGCAGCAGGACGTGACTGCCGTCCTTGGCGATCTTGGCGCTGCGGTCGATCACGCCCTCCGCCATCAGTCGCGGAATGAGCGTGGAGGCCTCCGAACCCGCTATGCGGAGAAGCTTCATGGGCTCCCTCAGGGAATGAGCATCTGCAACAGCAGACGGGGGGAGAAGCGCAGCAGGGAGGGCAGATGGCGCAGCAACGGCGGTGCCAGACTGCTGGGGTGGTCGATGTCACCCTCGCTGAGTATCTCCAGTATGTCTTCCTTGTTCACCATCTGGAAGACCTCGTCCATCTCCTCGTCTCCGACCCGGGTGTAGATGCGCCGCAGGCGGTAGCCGTTCCGAAGCTCTCTCCCCAATCTCCGCTGCCACAGCTTCTCGTACTCGGAGAGCGAGCGAGCGTCCAGGCGGTCCTCCGCCAGCGCCCTGCGGGCAACTGTCTCCAAGCAGCGGGCGGAGGTGAGGCCTGGTTGCAACCCCCCTCCGGAGACCGGCTTGACCTGGCCGGCGGCGTCGCCGATGAGCAGGGTGCGCTCCCCGTAGCTGCGAGGCCTTCCGCCCATAGGTATGAGGCCGCCATGGTTTCTCAGAACCTTCTCGTCCTCCAGCTTCAGCTCCCTCAGCAGTCGTCGCAGATAGGTGCTGGGAGGCTCCCTGTCCATGGGGACGCAAAGTCCCACGCGGGTGAAGTCGTCTCCCGGCAGCGCCCAGGCGAAGAATCCCGGCGCCCGCTCGCTGCCGACATAGATGTCCACGAACTTCGGGTCGCTCGGCGGCAGGTCCAGGTCCACCTGGTATCCCCGCAGCCATTCCTTCGGCTCGTTGTTCCCGAGGGCCTGCCCGATCACGGAGCGAGGGCCGTCCGCGCCCACCACGAGGCGGGCCTGAAACTCCTCCTTCCTTCCATTGGTGCGTATTCGAGCCCCATCCTCGTGAACGGAGGAGTCGATGACGCGATGAGAATAGTGAAACTCCGCGCCGGCGTCCATGGCCTTGGCGGCCAGAAGCTGGTCGAACTCGGCGCGGTCGATGACAACGGCCTTCCGGTCCTTGCCGCCGATCTTGAGCACTCCGCCCCCGGGGAAGTGCAGCCTCGCCCCGTAGATGGAGTTCTGAACCGGGCAATCGGTGCCGGCCAGGCGCAGCACGCGCTCCGAGACCAGGCCGGTGCACTGCGCCGGCAGCCCGGTGACGGCGTGCTCCTCGAGGACGCTGACGCTGTGGTCCTTGGCCAGAAGCGCGGCCGCCATGCATCCGGCCGGCCCGCCTCCGACGATGGCCAGGTCGTCCATGGTCCCGGCTCAGCCCTTGGTCTTCTCCCAGTCGGCCAGGAATCTCTCGATGCCCTCGTCGGTCTTGGGGTGGGAGACCATCTTCTTCAGCACGTCGTAGGGTATGGTGGCGATGTGAGCCCCCATGGCGGCGGACTCCTGCACATGCACCGGGTGACGGATGCTGGCGACGATGACCTCGGTGTCGAAGTCGTAGTTGTCGTAGACGTCGAGGATCTGGGCGACCAGCTCCATGCCGACATGGCCGATGTCGTCCAGGCGGCCGACGAAGGGCGAGACGTAGCGAGCTCCCGCCTTGGCGGCCAGAAGGGCCTGCTGCGGCGAGAAGATGAGGGTCATGTTGACGTCGATGCCCTCGCTGGACAGGACCTTGGTGGCCTTGAGGGCCTCGATGGTCATGGGGAGCTTGATGTTCACGTTCTCGTGAATCTTCGCAAGCTCGCGCCCCTCGGCGATCATCTCGTCTGCCGTCAGGGAGATGGCCTCGGCGGATATGGGGCCGTCCACGACCTCCGCGATGGCCTCCACCAGGTCCTCGAACTTGGCGTTCTCCTTGGCGATGAGGCTGGGGTTGGTGGTAACCCCGTCCACGATTCCCCAGCTGTACATCTCTTTGATCTGGTCCAGGTTAGCGGTGTCTATGAAAATCTTCATCTTACTTCCTCCATAGGAATCCCTTGCGCTTCTTGGTGTTGCCGGCGATCACCTTGCGGGCGGCGATGGCGATGTCCTCGGCGGTGAGGCCGTACTTCTCCATCAGCTCCTCCGGCGTGCCGGACTCCCCGAAGGTGTCCCGGACGCCCACGCGGAGCAGGAGGTGCCCTCCGCTCTCGGCCATGTACTCGGCCACTGCCGAGCCCAGGCCGCCGATGATGCTGTGCTCCTCCGCGGTCACCGCGCAGCGAGTCTTGGCGAGCGAGGCCGCCAGAGTCTCGGTGTCCAGGGGCTTGATGGTGGACATGTTGATGACCTCGGCGTTGATGCCCTCCTCCTTCAGGGCGCGGGCGGCGTCCAGGGCCAGGGCGACCATCTGGCCGGTGGCCACTATGCTGACGTCCTTGCCCTTCTTCAGGACGCTGGCCTTGCCGATGCGGAACTCGTCCTCCTCCTTGGTAACCAAGGGGAAGTCCGCCCTGCCCATGCGCATGTAGCAGGGCCCGTCCCACTCGGCCATGGCCAGTGTGGCCTTGTAGGCCTCCTCCGCGTCAGCGGGGGATATGACAGTCATGTTCGGCAGGCTGCGCATGAGCGAGACGTCCTCCAGGGCCTGATGGGAGGCTCCGTCCCCGCCGACGCTGATCCCGCAGTGGGTGGAGACGACCTTGACGTTCATCTCTGGGTAGGCGATGGACTGCCGTATCTGGTCCCAGCAGCGGCCGGTGGCGAACACGGCGAAGGTGCTCGCGTAGACGATCTTGCCGCTGGCGGCCAGGCCGGCGGCGGTGCCCATCATGTTCTGCTCGGCGATGCCCATCTGGAAGAATCGCTCCGGATGGGCGGCGGCGAAGTCCCCGGTCTTGGTGGAGCTGCAGAGGTCGGCGTCCAGGACCACCACGTCCTCCCGCCGGTTCCCGAGCTCTACCAGGGCCTTGCCGAAGTAGCTGCGCTGCGAGACGTTCTTCATTCCTCCACCTCCAGCTCGGCGAGGGCTCTCTCCCGCTCATCAGCGGTGCAGCAGCGCCCGTGGAAGTCACAGACGCCCTCCATGAAGGTCACTCCCTTGCCCTTGACGGTGTTGGCGATGATCATGACAGGTCCGGTAAGCTTCTCGGCCTTCTCGCAGGCCTCGAGTATCTGGCGGATGTCGTGCCCCTCGATCTCCAGGACGTTCCAGCCGAAGGCCCGCCACTTGTCCGCCAGAGGCTCCAGCGACATGACGTCCTCGGTGTCGCCCACGATCTGCAGGCGGTTGCGGTCCAGGAAGACCACCAGGTTGTTCAATTTGTAATGGGCGGCCAGCATCCCGGCCTCCCAGTTCTGCCCGCTCTGCATCTCCCCGTCGCCGGTGAGGCAGAAGATGCGGTGCTCGGCCCCGTCCAGGCGGGCGGCGAGGGCCATGCCGTTGGCCACGCTCATGCCCTGGCCCAGAGATCCGGTGGACATCTCCACTCCCGGCAGGCGGCCGTAGGAGGGGTGCCCCTGGAGTCTGGAGCCCAGTTTGCGGAGGGTGGCCAGCTCTTCCACCGGGAAGTAGCCCGCCTCCGCCAGCGCCGCGTAGTAGACCGGCGCCACGTGCCCCTTGGATAATACGAAGCGGTCCCTTTCTTCCCAGGTGGGGTTCTTCGGGTCGTGCCGCATGACATGGAAGAAGAGCGCAGTGACGATCTCCGCGGCAGACAGCGACCCCCCTGGGTGGCCGGATCCCGCCTCGCAGGTCATCTCTATTACATGGCGCCGCAGTGTGCGGCTCATCTCCTCTAGTCTCTCAATGGTCTCATCGTCATGGCGGGGCAAGGGCAAACACCTCCGGGGCGCCGGAGGCGCCTCGAACCTCTGTTAAGTAATGATACAACCGATTAAAGGATTGCGAAAGAAAGGGGTTGGGGGAGAGGGAGGGGCGCATGCCCTCAGTCGCTCTCGATGCGCGGGGCAAGCAGGTAGCCCACGCTGATGTTCCCGTCCGCCAGGTCGAAGTTCATCTTCATCGGGAAGTCGTTCCCGAGCTCGATCTGGACCATGGTGTCGGAGGGTATGGCCTTGACCAGGTTGGAGAAGTAGTCCAGCGGGAAGAGGCTGCGTGCCTTCTCCTCCACCTCCAGGCTCTGCAGCTGGGCGCGCTCCAGGCGCAGGTCGACGAAGTCGGTGTCGCCCTCGCAGGAGAGCTCGAAGCCGTCCTGGTCGGCGGTGAGGGCGATGTGGTCGGAGACGCTCTCCGCCGCCCTGATGCCCTTCTGGACCTCGACGATGCTGACTTCCACGCTTACCGGGAGGGAGAGCTGGGGGACCTTGGGGTCGCTCATGCTGGAGGTGTCCACCATGTTCATGCGGCGGGTGATGTTGCCGACCTTCATGACCAGGCGTCCGCGCTCCTCGTCCTGCTCCATCTCGACGCCGTCGCCGGAGGATGTCAGGCGCAGGACCTCCTTGACCTTGTCCAGGTCGAGGCCGATGCTGGTCTCGTCAGCGATGAAGGACTCGAACGCCTCCTTCTTGACGTCCAGCTCCACCATCGCCACGTGGGCGGGGTCAACAGCCTTTAGGCTGATTCCCTCGGAGCTGACATTCAACTTAGCTTCGTCCACCAGTGTGGATATGATATTGACGATGCCCTTGAGAGCATCGGAGCGAATCTTGGCCTGGAACATATCTCCCCTTCCTCAGTGATAGGGAAGGAGAAGTGATGACCACTAATAAAAGTTAATCCTCAGAATTCGCGCCAGGAGTGACTGCAGCGGACGCAGCGGTAGATGCGTGTCTCCGGCTCATCGGAGGAGCGCGTCTGACGCAGGACATAGAAGGCCTCCTTGTGCGAGCACTCCGGGCAGGTCACGCGCGTCTTGGGCAAGGTGGCGACCGACTCGGTTATGACGACAGTATCCTTGCCCTTGGAGTCGGTGACGAAGCACTGTGCGGTGCCGATCTCGGCCTCGCAATCACACCTGCTGCATCCATAGGCGCCATCTTTGGGAAACATCAGGGAACCGCATTCGGGGCAGAACATAAAGACGTCCTCGTCCCCCCTGAATTGGTCGGATTATAAAATATCTTCTCTTCGAACCTGCGAAGGGACTCAGATGTAATCCGCTTCCTCGCTCAGGCGACGGTGGCGGATCCTCTCCTTCTCGGGATCGTTCGCCTCCGCCCTCTGCATCAGGGCGGCGAAGACCTGATCGTTCTGCTGCGCGTCCTGGTTCCGGCCCAGGAAGAAGTCGCCGCCGCTGTCGCGGGCGGGCTCGCTCCGGATGCTGTTGCGGCCATCCTCCGAGCTTATGCCGCGGGCACGGACGGCCATGCAGTCGTCGAAGCACTCGAAGCAGAGGCTCTCCTGCTCCTTGAGGGCCAGCCATGACCTCGGCAGGTCCTCCCCGCTGGCCTCGGCGCTCTTGTTGCGGCCGACCATGTACTCCATCTCCCGGCGGGTCTGGTCCGCCAGTATGCCGCCGACGTAGGCGAAGGCGACGGTGATGATGTAGGAGTTGAGACTGAGGGAGGTGGTGCTCTCGATGGCGGCCAGGAAGGAGGCCATGTAGCTGACAACCGCCTCCATGTAGACCGTCAGCTGCGGGATGTCGTTCCCGAAGGCGACGATGAGCGCGGAGGTCTCGATCTCCAAGAAGCTGAACTCGGGCATGATTCCCTGGCGGCCCATCTGTATGACCAGCAGTATCATTCCCACGGGTAGGAGGGCGGCGAGCATGCCCTTGTTGGGGGAGCCCGCCTTCCTGCCGCCGACGTAGCCGGCGATTATCTGACCGAAGATGGGAAGCCACCAGAGCAGAAGGGATAGGACAAAGGTGTACTTGGCAGCGCCCCAGAAACTGTAGACCTTCTTCTTTTTCTTGGCCGCGGCCTTGCTAGCACTAGCTCTAGTGCCGGAAGATCCGGGGCCTCGTCCACGAGAGGCTTCGCTATTCCTCCCATTGCGTCTATCCATGTGCATCCCTTTGTCGGTCAATTGTCCGACATGAAGTATTAGGTGCATGCTTATTTAATGTTTCCGAGAGCAAGAATAAGGCCTACGAACAGTGCAAATCGCAGCTATTGGCCGTACCCATGTGCTGGAAACGCCTCGGCGACGATCATTTCACTCCAAGCGTCAGACGTTCATCTGCCACTTCTCATTGAATCCAGTTCCAGGAGCGACTGTCCAATTTAACCGCCCCACGCTAAAGTATATAAACGATGTGCGTTTGAAAGCAATCATAATAAATAGACGGAGTCCCGGAAATCCGGGATGGAGTTGCTCGCAGGCGCGGGGAGAAAATCCGGCTGCGGGAGGCGTCCGTCATCACATCACGGATCGAAGGGTCCCCGTAGGGGGCCCTCCACCGGCAGGACCGGTCGCGAGAGGGCGGCCCTCGCCCCCCACTGGGGGCCGTCGCCCTCTTCACCACCTGCCGCAAACAACAACGACAACGGTTGGTGAACAAACCATGGAAATGAAATTGAGATTCCTAGGCGGAGCCGACGAGGTGGGCCGCATGGGCATGCTTATGGAGATTGATCAGAAATCTCTGATGTTCGAATACGGGATGAATCCCACCAAGCCCCCATCATACCCCCTGCCCAGCCCCTTCGTGGACCACGCCTTCCTGACCCACAGCCACCTTGACCACTGCGGCATGATGCCCTGGCTCTGCGGTCGCTACGACAACGAGGTCTTCACGACCCCCCTCACCGGGGAGATCGGCGAGATCATGATGTACGACAGCATGAAGATCGCCAAGGCGGAGGGCTACCCGCAGCCCTACAACCGGCAGGACATCGAGGCGACCATGCGCAACATCGTCCCGCTGACCTTCGGCGACACCATCGAGCTGGGAAACCTCGACGTCACCCTGCACAGCGCCGGGCACGTCCCCGGGGCCACCATGTTCGAGGTCATCGGCGAGCGCAGCACCATCTACACCGGCGACATCCACACCCTGGACACCAACCTGGTGAAGGGCGCCAAGCCGGTGAAGTGCGACAACCTCATCGTCGAGGGCACCTACGGAAACCGCAACCACAAGGACCGGGAGCAGTCCGAGAAGGAGTTCCTGGACAAGGTGAAGGAGACCGTGGAGCAGGGCGGCAAGGCGCTGATACCCTGCTTCGCCGTCGGCAGGACCCAGGAGGTGATGATGCTCCTGAAGGACCTCCCCTACGACATGTGGGTGGACGGCATGGGCAGGAAGATCTGCTCCCTCTACAACGATTACCCGGAATACCTGGCGGACCCCAAGAAGCTCCGCGAGGCCCGCCGCGCCTTCCACGAGGTGAGGAGCTCCTCCATGCGCTCCCGCGCTCGCAAGGGCGAGGTCATCGTCACCACCGGAGGCATGCTCGACGGTGGGCCGGTGCTCAACTATATGCGCACCGTCAAGGACGACCCCCGCAGCGCCCTGCTGCTGACCGGCTACCAGGCCGAGGACACCAACGGGCGCATGCTGGTGGAGCAGGGCAAGCTGGTCATCGACGGCCAGGAGGAGAAGATCAAGTGCCCCTGGCACAAGTATGACTTCTCCGCCCACGCCGACCAGTCGCAGCTGGTGGACTTCATCCGTGGCTGTGACCCGGAGAACGTCATCATCATGCACTCCGAGTACCGCGAGGAGCTGGCCGAGGCCCTGGGTGGCGGCTACAACGTCATCTACCCCGAGCTGGACAAGCCCTTCGTGCTGGAGGGTTGAAGATGGAGAGGCTGCGCGCCTTCCTGGCGGAGGACCTGGGCTTCGGCGACATCACCACCGAGCTCACCGTCCCTGACGTCGAGGGCAAGGCCATCATACGCTGCGAGGCCCAGGCGGTTCTCGCCGGCGCCGAGGAGGCTGCCATCATCTTTGAGGACGATGGCTTGGAGGTGGAACTGCTCGCCGACGACGGCGACGACCTGGTCCCCGGACAGGAGATCATGGAGGTCGAGGGCCTACTATCCGTCATCCTCAGCCGCGAGCGCACCGCTCTGAACATGCTCATGCAGATGAGCGGCGTGGCCACCATGACCGACGCTGCTCTCCGCGCCGCGCGCAAGACCAACCCCGACATCGTCATAGCCGGCACCCGCAAGACCACTCCCGGCTTCCGCTTCTTCCAGAAGAAGGCCATCATGCTCGGCGGGGGAGACCCGCACCGCTACGGCCTCTACGATCACATCCTCATCAAGGACAACCACATCCGCGCCTGCGGCGGGATCAGCGAGGCGATGGAGCTGGCCGCGGACGCCCCCATGGCCTACAAGGTGGAGATCGAGGTGGAGAGCAAGGAGGATGCCTTGCTGGCGGCCTCACTGGGCGCGGACATCGTCCTGCTGGACAACATGACTCCCGCTCAGGCGCTGAAGGTGAGAAAGTCTCTCCTCGAGGATTATCCGGAGGTGCTCGTCGAGATCTCCGGCAACGTCACCATGGACAACGTTGCCGACTACGCCCCCGCGGCGGATGTGATCTCCATGGGCGCCCTGACCCACTCCTCGCCGGCGATTCACTTCAGTCTGAATCTGCTCTGAGCGGGGTGCGGTGCATCGAGGCGCTGTCCAGCTCCCATCCGAGAGCCCAGGCGGCGATCTCCGCCAGATGCAGCACCGGCACCCTCCTGCCGATGACGTCGAACTGGCCGAAGCAGGAGGGGCAGGACGTGACTATGGCGTCCACCTCCGCCGCCTCCGCGGCATCCAGGACGACGCCCATGATTTTTCTTCCCAGCTCATCACGGACGGAGGTGAGGTTGCTGCCGCAGCAAAGCCCCTCCGGCGCCGCGACCGGCTCGGCCCCGAGATCGGCCACGAGCGCGGACATCATCTCCACCGCGGAGAGCCCCTTCTCCCGGCAGACGTGCTCGCAGTGGCAGCCCGGATGCAGGAAGAGCCTCAGCCTCTGAGGGTTGCTTACCGCATTGCGCAGAGCATCTCTCCGTGCATGCAGGAACTCCAGCAGCCCGATGATCTCCGTCGGCTGCGAGGAGTGGCCCAGCTCAGCCAGAAGCTCCCGCGTCGCTTGACTCTCCTCGCTGTCCTTGCCTAGAGCGGCCCCGGACTCATGCAGGGACAGGGTGCAGCCGTCACAGAGGGTCAGCATGCCTCGTCCGTCCGCCAGGGAGTGAAGTCTCCCTCCCGCGGCTAGCCAGGTGTCTGGCCCGAGTGAGCGCAGGCCCACCGGCTCGAAGCAGCAGCTGAACTCCGGGAAGGGCAGGACCTCGGCACCGATCTTCTCCAGAACATGATACGAGGCGGCCTCCAGATAGGGGAGCTTAGCGGGTATGGTGCAGCCGGGGTAAAGGAGAATCTCCTCAGTCATGGGCAAACCTCGTGCGAGCGATGATGATCTCCATCTCCTTCTGAGCCTTCTCGGAGCTGAGCAGTGGCTCCAACCCCAACGACTTCCTCTGCGTCTCCACTCTGCGACTGGTGGGGAACCCCCTCCCCTCGCGGATGAGTATGCCGCCGGTGCGCCGGAAGCGGTCCGGGGCCTCCCCGGCGAGGGCGGAGCGGTGGCGGAGGCGGGTCATGAGCATGACGATGTCGATGTCGACGGGGCAGGCGGCCATGCAGCGGTGGCACAAGAGGCAGTCCCAGATTCCCTCTGGCTCCTCCTCTCTCAACACGGAGTCCACCACGGCGTCAGGGAGCACCCCTCCCGCCTTGGCGCTGGGGCAGGCCTGGCTGCAGGCCCCGCAATGCCGACAGCGCTCCAGGTCGAAGCGCTTCGCCAGCGTCGCGATGGAAATACTCTCGCTCATGGCCCGGCAAGGGCCACGGGGCGATATCTAACTTTCTTAGGGCAAGCTTATTTTGTCATGAGTGGCTTCACCCCGTATGAACATCGAGGATCATGAGTGCCAGTTCTGCGGCAAGCCTGCCAAGCACTTCGTCTTCGCCGCCTTCACCTGCGAGGACGAGGTCTGCATAGAGAGGGCCCGCAAGGAGAGGGGCGGCCCCGGGGGCCACATGAAGCGGAAGGCCGAGGGCAGACCCATAGTTCCGGAGTAGGTCCGCTCAGTGACGGAAGACCCGGCAGCCGGTGAAGACCATGGCCATGCCATGCTCGTCGGCGGCGTCGATGACTTCCTGATCCCGTATCGAGCCGCCGGGCTGTATTATGGCTGTGACGCCAGCCTTGGCGGCCTCGTCCACCCCGTCCCGGAAGGGGAAGAAGGCGTCGGATCCCATGACGCTGCCCACGGTCTCGTCGCCACCCTTGACGCGGGCGATCATGGCCGAGTCCACTCGTGACATCTGGCCGGCGCCGATCCCGACCGCTCGCTCCTCTTTCACGTAGACCACTGAGTTGGAGGTCACGTGCTTGACCAGCTTCCAGGCGAAGGCAAGGGCCTCCAGCTCCTTCTCGCTGGGAGCCCTCTTGGTCACCACAGTGAGGTTCTCCGGCTTCAGCTCCACATCCTCGTCGGTCTGGACCAGGAGCCCGCCCTGCACCTTCTTCAGCTTCATCTCACGGCGGCGCTCGGAGGGCCCGATGGGCTGCCCGGTGCGCAGCAGGCGGATGTTCTTCTTCTTGGTGAGGAGGTCCAGCGCCTCCGGCGCGAAGTCCGGAGCGATGACCGCCTCCACGAAGTACTGGGAGATCTCCTCGGCAGTGGCCAGGTCGCAGTCGCGGTTGATGCAGATGACGCAGCCGAAGGCCGAGAGCGGGTCCACCGCGTAGGCGGTGACGAAGGCCTGGTGGATGTCATCAGCGCTGGCCAGCCCGCAGGGGTTGGTATGCTTCATGATGACGGCAGTGGGACGCTCGAAGTCCATGGCGATGTCCATGGCCTTGTCCAGGTCCAGGATGTTGTTGAAGGAGAGCTGCTTCCCATGCAGCTGCTCCGCCTTGGACACCGTCAGGCCGACACCCAGGGGGTCGGAGTAGAAGGCCGCCTCCTGGTTGGGGTTCTCGCCGTAGCGGAGGTCCATGACCTTCTCCGAGGGGAAGGGGAAGGAGGCCGGGAAGCCGCTGCCGAAGCGAGAGTGCATCTCCTTGGCGATCATGGCGTCATAGTTGGCGGTGTTCACGAAGGCCTCCGCCATGAGCCTGGCTCGCAGCTCCTCGCCGATGCCCTCATCGGAGCGCATGGCCTCCAAGACCTCGCCGTACTGAGCGGGATCGGTGAGCACCGCCACGTGGCGGTAGTTCTTGGCCGCTCCGCGAATGATGCTGGGGCCGCCGATGTCGATGTTCTCGAC
>CAYXFQ010000006.1:0-19340 GCA_964464345.1 uncultured Methanomassiliicoccales archaeon
CATCCCCCGCGACCTGGCCAAGGAGCTGGTCGAGGGCCACGGCCTAACCCAGGCCGAGGTCGCCCGCCGCTTCGGGGTCACCGACGCGGCCATCTCCCAGTACATGAAGAAGAAGCGGGGCGCCAACCAGGAGATGGAGGAGAGCATCGGCTATGACGAGTTCATCAATCAGGTCCGGATTTCCGCGGAGAGGATCGTCAACAGCGGTGTGGACATCGTGCAGGAGACCTGCCGCATCTGCGGCGTTGTGAAGCAGAGCGGCATGCTCTCTCGCACCTACGAGGTTCAGACCGGGCACCGGCCGCCGGCCTGCGTCTGCCCCGCCCACGACGAGCTTCCGGCTGACGTGTAGAGCAGCTCCTGCGCATATCCGGCCCAGGCTCCGAAGCGCTCCATGCCGAAGCGGGAGCAGTGCCGATAGCTTCCCTCTATGCCGTAATGCTCCGCCAGCGCCCTCTTGATGCGGGCGTCCACCGGGAAGGCCTCCATCCTGTCCATTGAGAACAGGGCCACGCAGTCCGCCACCTTGGGGCCCACTCCCGGCAGCGTCTTCAACTTCTCGATCAGAGGCTCATAGTCCATGCCCCGCAGCGAGTCAGGGTCCAACTCCCCTCTTGCCACCAGCCCGGAGAGCTCTCTCAGCCTGCCGCTCCGGTAGCCGAGGCGGAGATCCTCCAGCTCCTCCCCCCTCTCCCAGATCTCGGCAGCATCCGGGAAGGTGTGCCGTCCTCCCAGGTCCCGCCCGAAGCGGACGCAGACTGCCTCGATCATGTTGGCGATGCGGCTGAGGTTGGCGTTCACCGCCAAGACGTAGCTGGCCAGGCACTCCCAGGGGTCCTGGCGCAGGAGGCGCAGGTCGGGATAGCGGGCGGAGAGGGAGCGCATCAGCGGGTCCACACCGATGGAGGCGTGTATCGCCGGCAAATCGTCCTCGATCCGGAGATAGGACTCGATCCTCTCGCGGCTGATGCCGCCGCTGACCTCCACTCCCCCCTCGCGGGGACGAAGCGTGATCAGACGACCATCCAGAACGCCCTCCCAGTCCTCGCCGCATGGCCTCCAGCGGTGCGCCTGCCCGCAGCCCAGGGTCAAGGGCAGGGAGATGTCCATCTCCAGGATCATGGCTCCCGCATCCCTCTCGACTTCTAAAATACCTTCCAGAATCCCTAAATCCGTTCATCCCCTTCCCGGGGGCATGACTGTCATAGGGCCCGCCGGCTACCCTGCCGGCTCCCGCGGACCCGAGGACGCCGTGAAGAGGGTGGCCGACATGGGCCTCGGCGCCTTGGAGATGCAGTACGGCCGCGGGGTGAGGATCTCCCGGGAGAGGGCGGAGAAGGTCGGCCGCGTCGCCGCCTCCCACGGTATTCGCCTCAGCGCCCACGCCCCCTACTACATCAACTTCCACTCCCGCAACCCCGAGACACGGGAGAGGAGCGTCGAGTGGCTGCTGGCCACCGCGAGGGCCTGTCATCAGATGGGTGCCTCCCCCGCCGTGATCCACGCCGCCTCCTACGGCGACGACCCGGAGGGATGCGCCGACTCCGTTTTAGAAGGTCTGAGCCACTGCCTCGAGCGCATGGACCAGGAGGGGATACGGGACGTGGACCTGGGGCTGGAGACCATGGGCAAGCTCTCCGCCTGGGGCAGCCTCTCCGAGGTGGAGGACGCCGTCTCCGCCCTGGGCAAGGGCGTGGTGCCGGTGATAGACCTTGCCCACCTGCACGCCCGCCACGGAGGATGTCTGGACAATGAGGACGAGGCGCGGGAGATACTCGCCCGCGGCAGGAGGATGAGCCCCGAGCGGCTCCACCTCCACATCAGCGGCATAGAGTACGGCGAGAGGGGGGAGAGGAAGCATCTCCCCCTGGACAGCGGCTCTCCTCCCATGGACGCTCTCCTGGGGCCCCTGCGGGAGCAGGGGAAGGGCCTGACAATCATCGTGGAGTCCCCGCCGCTGGAGCAGGACGCCCTCTGGCTGCAGTCACTGCTGAGGCAGTGAAGCTTTTTCTACGAATAGGAAGATTACTCCCGCTAGGTCCATGTTCAAATACGACTACCGCTGCCCGGAATGCGACACCGCCCTCCAAGAGGACGACGAGTCTTGCCCCAACTGCAAGGCCACCTTCGTCATGGAGGACGACGACGTCGAGTGCCCGGTATGCGGCAGCATCATCTCCGCCAGCGCCGAGATATGCCCTCACTGCGGAACCCGCTTCGAGATCATCTACGAGGATGAGGACTACGAGGAGGAGGAAGCAGAGCCGGAGCCCGAGCCCGAGGAGCCGGAGGAAGAGGAGGTAGAGGAGATCGTCGAGATCGTCTACGAGGACGAGATCCCCCGCGGCCCGCAGAGGGAGATCGATGACGACATGGACCTCGACGCGGAGATCCTGCGCATTGAGCAAGAGGAGCTGATGGAGCAGGAGCGCCTGCGCCAGGAGGAGGAGATGGCCCGCTCCATGTCCCCGGATCAGGTGGACGCCCTCTTCTGGGAGGCTGTCCAGGACAGGGACGACATCACCCTTCTCCAGCAGAAGGACGAGGAGATCGCCCTCGCCCTGGACCGCATGGCCCCGCTGCTGGAGGCCACCGACACCCTCGGGATCGACGCCTACACCTCCCTGCGCCTGCGGGATCGCACCTACATGGCCCTGCACCAGGGAGATCGCCGCGGCGCCCTCCGCAACGCCGCCGAGGCCCTGAAGCTCGTCGAGGAGACCATCGACGACACCCTGTTCTACGAGCAGCACTTCCTCCGCAGCATCGTGGAGAGGAACGAGGGCCCGGACGGGGAGAAGCAACGCGAGCTCCTGAACGAGATGACCGACCTCCGCTCCAAGAAGAAGTACACCGAGGCCTTGGACAAGCTGGACGAGCTGCGGAACAACCTGGAGAAGTACGAGCCCGGCATGCAGCGGGCCAGCCAGTCCTTCCGCGCTCTCACCCGCGCCATCTCCGTGGCGGAGCGCTTCCTCATCGACAACCGCGCCGCCAGGAGCATCATCAGCCACACCAGCGACCTCATGCTGGCGAGGCGCTGGGACAGCATCGCCGAACTCTGTGAGGCCGGCCTGGAGAAGATCATGCACACCATGCGGGAGCGGGCCGGCGCCGAGCTCCAGCGCATCCGGTCGGAGACCGCCATGGCCAAGCGCAAGGGCGAGAGCGGGGACGACTTCCTGCTCTCGGCCGCCGCCGAGGCGGAGGCCCTGCTGGCCGGTGAGCAGTACGTCCAGGCCCTGGACCGCATCTCCCGCTACCGGGAGGAGTCCCGCCGCTCGAAGGCTTGATGGCCACGAAGGATTTTTAAGGTCTAGCGGTCTTCCCGTCAAATACGCCACTGTGGCTCAGCGGTAGAGCGACTGATTCGTAATCAGTTGGTCGGGGGTTCGATTCCCTCCAGTGGCTCTCACACCTTCACTTCTTGAGTCGGTCCTTCTTGGGGTCAAGATACTCAGCGACGATGCGTATGGCGCAGACGTCCCCGCACATGGAGCAGCCCTCGTCCTCCTCGGTGATCCCCCGCTCCCGGTAGCGCCGGGCCTTCTCGGGGTCCAGAGCGACCCCGAACATGGTCTCCCAGTCCAGGGCCTTCCTCGCGCGGGACATCTTCAGGTCCTTCTCCCGGCCGCGGCCGCGGGCCGCGTCGCCGGCGTGGGCGGCGATCTTGGAGGCGATGACACCCTCGCGAACGTCCTCCACCGTCGGCAGGGCCAGATGCTCTGCCGGCGTGAGGTAGCAGAGGAAGTCGGCGCCGTGCCAGGCGGCGACGGCGCCGCCGATGGCCCCGGCGATGTGATCGTAGCCGGGGGCGATGTCCGTCACCAGCGGGCCCAGGACGTAGAAGGGGGCCCCGTCGCAGACGCTCTTCTGCAGACGGACGTTGGTCTCCACCATGTCCAGAGGGACGTGGCCGGGACCCTCCACCATGCACTGCACCCCCGCCTCGCGGCAGCGCTTCACCAGCTGGCCGAGTATCATCAGCTCTGAGACCTGGGCGCCGTCGGTGGCGTCGTGCATGCTGCCGGGGCGGAGGCCGTCTCCCAGCGAAAGGGCGAACTCGTGCTCCCTCGCCAGCTCCAACAGGTAGTCAAAGTTCTCGTAAAGGGGGTTCTCGGCCTCGTTGTGGAGTATCCAGGCCGTGAGGAATGATCCACCACGGGAGACCACGTCGGTGACCCTGGAGCCGCGCTTTAGCCACGCGACGCTCTCCTTGGTGATGCCGCAGTGGACGGTCATGAAGTCCACCCCGTCTTTGGCGTGGGCCTCTATTCCGGCGAACATGTCGTCCTCGCTCATGTCCACCAGGGCGCCGCGCCTCGCGGCGCTCAGGCCGATCTGATAGATGGGCACGGTCCCCACCGGGACCGGGCAGGCCTCCAGTATGGCGGCCCGAAAGCCATCGATGTCGCCGCCGGTGCTGAGGTCCATGATGGCGTCGGCGCCGCAGGCGAGGGAGACCCTCACCTTCTCCAGCTCCTCCTCCAGGCTAACCATGTCCCGGGAGCTGCCGACGTTGGCGTTCACCTTGACGGACAGCCCCTCCCCGATGCCGCAGGGCCTCGGGTCATGCACGGGGTTGCAAGGTATCACGATGCGTCCGGAGGCCACGCCACGGCGCACGAACTCGGGGTCGACGCCCTCCTGCTCCGCCACCGCCCGGATCAGCGGCGTGACGCCGTCCCGAGCCTGCTCCATGATGGTCTTCATTGGATAGTTCATTCTCCCCGGCGTATTTCATCCTTACCGCATCCGAAAAGAGGGGAAAAAGGGCCCAAAAGCGGCTCTTTCCGAACATATCGGCAAAAGCAATGGCCAGATAGCCTTTAGTATTTATACTAAAACTGCCATGGGGATGCCATAGGGGATGGGGTGTTTTCAGGGCACTCCATCTGTTGAACAGAACCCTTTGCTATGACGATTTTATAGGATTTGATGAATATGGAAGAAATCAGCTATGGTGCCGACGACATCGAGGTGCTCGAGGGCCTGGAGGCGGTCCGGAAGCGACCAGGGATGTACATCGGCTCCACCGATGCCCGTGGGCTCCACCATCTGGTCTATGAGGTGGTGGACAACAGCATCGATGAGGTCATGAGCGGCAACGCCACCTACGTGGACGTGTGCATCAACGCCGACGGCTCCGCCACCGTCACCGACGACGGCCGTGGCATACCGGTCGGCACCCAGTCCGAATACGGGGTGTCCGCCCTGGAGCTGGTCATGACCCGGCTCCACGCCGGCGGCAAGTTCAGCGACAAGAACTACAAGGTATCCGGGGGTCTGCACGGCGTGGGAGTGGCCGTGGTCAACGCCCTCTCCTCCGAGATGCTGGTGGAGGTCCACCGGGACGGGAAGATCTACCAGCAGCGCTACTGCCGCGGCATCGCCGTCGGCGACCTGCAGGTCTGCGGCGAGACCGACCGCAGCGGCACCACCGTCACCTTCCAGCCCGACCCGGAGATCTTCGAGACCCTGGACCTGGACTTCGAGATCCTCCAGTCCCGGCTTCGCAACCTGGCCTTCCTGAACCGCGGCGTGGTCATACGCCTGCGGGACGAGCGCCACGACCGGGAGGAGCGCTATCACTACGAGGGAGGGGTGGTGGAGTTCGTCAGCTACCTCAACCGCAACAGGACCCCCCTGCACCCGGAGCCCATCTACATCACCGGCGAGAGGAACGGCATCGTCGTGGAGCTCGCCATGCAGTACACCGACGGCTACAGCGAGAACGTCCATTCCTTCGTCAACAACATCAGCACCGTGGAGGGTGGAACACACCTATCTGGCCTCCGCGGGTCGCTCACCCGAACGATCAACGACTACGGCCGGGAGAACGCCGGCTCCAAGGAGTGGAGCCCACTCTCCGGAGAGGACGTCCGTGAGGGCCTCACCGCCATCCTCAGCCTCAAGGTCCCGGAGCCCCAGTTCGAGGGGCAGACCAAGACCAAGCTGGGCAACAGCGAGGCCCGCAGCGTGGTGGAGACGCTGGTCAACGAGAAGCTGCAGGAGTTCCTCCTGGAGAACCCCTCCGTGGCCCAGATCATCATCCGCAAGGCCGCTGACGCCGCCGCCGCCCGCGAGGCGGCCAGGCGCGCTCGGGACCTCACTCGCCGCAAGAGCCTGCTGGAGGGCTCCAGCCTGCCCGGCAAGCTGGCCGACTGCAGCGAGCGGGACCCCGCCAAGTCGGAGCTCTTCATCGTCGAGGGGGACAGCGCCGGGGGCAGCGCAAAACAGGGCCGGGACCGCAACTTCCAGGCCATCCTGCCCATACGCGGAAAAATCCTCAACGTGGAGAAGGCCCGCATGGACCGCATCCTCGCCAGCGACGAGATCCGTAACCTGGTCACCGCCATGGGCTGTGGCATCAAGGACGACATCGACCTGGAGAAGCTGCGCTACCACCGCATCATCCTCATGACTGATGCCGACGTGGACGGGGCGCACATCAACACCCTGCTCCTCACGCTCTTCTTCCGCTTCATGCGCCCGCTGATAGACAACGGGCACATCTTCCTGGCCCAGCCCCCGCTCTACCGGGTGGCCAAGGGGCGCCGGGAGGTCTACGTGCAGAACGACCGCGAGCTGGCCGAGGCCCTGGAGGAGATGGGCCCGGGAGCCAACGTGCAGCGCTACAAGGGTCTGGGAGAGATGAACCCCCAGCAGCTCTGGGACACCACTATGGACCCCGAGAAGCGCATCCTGAAGCGCATCATGGTGGAGGACGCCATACTGGCGGACGAGCTCTTCTCGGTGCTCATGGGCGAGGAGGTCGAGCCCCGCCGGGAGTACATAATGGAGCACGCCCACGAGGTCATCAACCTGGATGTGTGATATGATGGAGCAAGGAATTCACAATCAGAGCCTCGAAGAGGAGATGCAGCGCTCCTACATCGACTACGCCATGAGCGTCATCGCCGGCCGCGCCCTCCCGGACGTCCGGGACGGCCTGAAGCCGGTGCACCGCCGCATCCTCTACGCCATGTACGACATGGGCCTGCACTACAACCGGCCGCACCGCAAGTGCGCCCGCGTGGTGGGTGACGTTCTCGGTAAGTATCACCCGCACAGCGACCAGGCGGCCTACTCCTCCCTGGTGCGCATGGCCCAGAACTTCTCCATGCGCCAGATGCTGGTCGACGGCCAGGGTAACTTCGGGTCCATCGACGGCGACTCGCCGGCGGCCATGCGCTACACGGAATGCCGGCTCGCCCGCATCGCCGGGGAGCTGCTCACCGACATCGACAAGGAGACCGTCCCCTTCACAGACAACTTCGACGGCTCCCTGCAGGAGCCGGAGGTCCTGCCCAGCCGCTTCCCCAACCTGCTGGTGAACGGCTCGTCCGGAATCGCCGTGGGCATGGCCACCAACATCCCGCCCCACAACCTCGCCGAGGTGGTGGACGCCGCGGTCCTGCTCCTGGAGGAGCCGGACGTGGAGCTGGCGGACCTGATGGAGCACGTCCGCGGCCCCGACTTCCCCACCGGGGGGACCATACACGGCGTGGGCGGCATCCGCTCCGCCTACATGACCGGTCGCGGCCGGGTCAAGGTCCGTGCCAAGACCAGCTTCGAGGAGGTCCGCACCGGCCGCCGGGCGATCATCATCAGCGAGATCCCTTACGCGGTCAACAAGTCCGCGCTGGTGGCCAGCATCGCCGACCTCGTGAAGCAGAAGAGGGTGGAGGGGATCTCCGACCTCAGGGACGAGTCCGACCGCAGCGGCATGCGCATCGTCGTCGAGCTCAGCCGCGACGCGGTGGAGGAGGTGGTCCTGAACCAGCTCTTCAAGCACAGCCAGATGGAGAGCACCTTCGGCATCATCAACCTCGCGCTGGTGGACAACAAGCCGGTGCTGATGGGCCTGAAGGAGATGCTGCAGCACTACCTGGACCACCGGCAGACCGTCGTGCGGAGGAGGGCGGAGTACGAGCTCGCCCAGGCCCGCAAGAGGCACCACATCCTGGAGGGCCTGATGCGCGCCCTGGACCGCCTGGACGACACCATCGAGGCCATACGCGCCTCCGCCGACCCGGAGGAGGCCCGCGAGGTGCTCATGGGCATGCTGGAGCTGAGCGAGGAGCAGGCCAAGGCCATCCTCGACCTGCGCCTCCAGCGCCTCACCGGGCTGGAGATGGAGTCCCTGCGCGCGGAGTACCAGCAGGTCTGCATCAACATCGCCGACCTGGAGGACATCCTCGCCAACCCGGAGAGGGTCCGCGGCATCATCCGCGACGAGCTCCTGCAGGTGCGGGAGACCTACGGGGACGAGAGGCGCACCGAGATCAGCTACCAGGACATCGACGTGGATGCGGAGGACCTCATCCCCCGCGAGGACCTGGCGGTCACTATCACCCGTGACAACTACATCAAGAGCATGCCCCTGGCCGCCTACCGCGCCCAGGGCCGCGGCGGCAAGGGCCGGCGGGGCATGGGCACCAAGGAGGAGGACCAGATCCTGGACATGTTCACCTGCTCCACCCACGACTACGTGCTCTTCCTCACCTCCACCGGCCGGCTGCACTGGCTGAAGGGCTACGCCATACCCTCCGGCGGGCACCATGCCCGCGGGAGACCGGTGGTGAACATGCTCTCCGACCTGGAGGAGGGCGAGACGGTGGTGAACACCATCGCCGTGGACTCCTTCCCGGAGGAGCTCTACCTGACCTTCGCCACCAAGCGGGGGCAGGTGAAGAAGACCTCTCTCTCCGCCTACAGCAACGTGCGGGTCAGGGGCATCAAGGCCATCCGCCTGGACGACGGCGACGAGCTGGTCTCCACCCGCCTCACCGACGGGAGCAGGGAGATCGTGCTCGGCACCCGCAACGGGCAGGCGGTGCGCTTCGACGAGAGCGACGTGCGGCCCATGGGCCGCTTCACCCGCGGCGTGAGGGGAGTCCGGCTCCGGCCGGGCGACGAGGTGGTCAGCATGGCCGCCGTCGACGCCGAGGACGACCTGCTCTCCATCACTGAGAACGGCATCGGCAAGGTGAGCTCGGTCTCCGACTACCGCCACACCCGCCGCGGCGGGATGGGAGTGATAACCATCCGTCTCAGCGAGCGCAGCGGGCCGGTCGTCGCGGTGCGGCGCGTGGACCGGGAGGAGGACCTCATGGTCATGAGCAGCGAGGGCAAGGTCATACGCCTGAACGTCGCGGAGATCCGCAGCAGCGGCCGCAACACGCAGGGCGTGCGCATCATGCGCCTGTCGCCCGGGGAGAAGGTCGTGGCCGTGGCCCCGGTCCCTCCCGCGGAGGAAGACGATGGGGAATGGGAAGAGGACGAATGAGCCATTCAGGGCACAATATATTAAATCCAAACGGGGATTAAGATGTCTGATTCAGCCGCGGACGGGCTTCCAGGAGCCTCAATCCGCCCGGGGGTGAACAGTTGAGCGAAAGAGTAGTACCCATTTGGCAGGTGGCGGAGGAGTTCGAGAAGAACATCCGCGGCCACGAGACTGAGATCGTCGCCAAGAAGGGTGACCTCCAGGTGCAGGAGCAGGCTCTCGACGAGAGGGAGAGGCGACTGAACCAGAGGGAGGAGGAGCTCGACAGGCGCAAGCGCACCCTCGACGACCTGGAGAAGGCCCTGAACGAGCAGAAGGAGTCCTCCGACCGCACCGTGGAGCAATTGCGGACTCGGGAGCAGCGCCTGGAGGCCATCCAGGACGAGCTCGAGACCATCCGGGTGCGCCTGGAGCACAAGGACAAGGAGCAGGGCGAGGCCGAGCGCTCCCTCCTGGACATCATGGAGAAGAGCCAGGACTACGAGGCTCAGCTCCTCGAGGTGCTGGAGAAGGGCAAGGGCCACGACGACGCCATGCACGCGCTGGAGAAGGAGATGCGCGCCGCCATGGAGACCGTCCTCAAGGCCCGCGAGGAGAACCTTGCCCGCGGCGGCATGCTCCTGGAGCAGGCGAGAGCCATCGCCGGCGCCAAGATCATCGTCGTGGAGGAGCAGAAGCGCTTCATGACCTGGGATGCTCGCGTGCGAGCCCGCGAGAGGACCTTCGACCGCACCGCGGAGATACTCCGCCAGCCGGTGCGGGAGGGGGAGGAAGGCTCCCAATCGCCTGACGATGGGGAGAGTGAAGGCTGAATGCAGTCGAAGCGGTACTATTCGAGGTAGGCAGATATGTGGGGCATGCGCGACACGGGTAGGAAGAAGGCGGCCACCATGGCCCTGGCCATAATGCTGCTGGCGACCGCTCTCAGCGGCAGCGCCCTCCTCTTGACATCATTCTCAAGCTCCGCCGCCCCTCCCAGCGGCGACTGGCTGATCAGCGACGCGCAGGAGGTCAGCGAGCACATCAGCTACGGCAACATCACCATCGCCGGCGAGGACGCCGTGCTCAAGGTGAGCGGCGGCAGGCTGCTCATGGCGTCCAACAACGCAGCCGGGCGCGACCTCACGATAACGGTGCGGGACGGCGGCACGCTCCATCTCGACAACTCCCTTCTGGGCTCCCTTCTCAACTTCGTGGAAGGCAGCTCTCCCGTTCTCACGGTTCTCGTCGAAAGCGGCGGCACGCTGCTCGCCGAGAACGACTCCATCCTGAAGTTCCCTGGCCACATCCTGGTGGACAACGGCGAGCTCATCATCATCGACTCCGAGATCCGCGGCATGGCGGACTCCGAGAGCGGCGACCCCACCGGCGACATAGAGTACTACTGCAATCAGGACGACTTCCCCGCCGATCGCTTCGGCCACTCCCCGGTCATCACCCTCTTCTCCAGCTACTTCCTGCTGCAGAACTCCAGCATAGCGGACCTGCAGGAGGGAGGTGCCTTGGACTCCGGGGTCTGGACCGCCAACTACGACTTCCTCACGGATGACGGCCAGCGGGACGAGGTCAGCTACACCCTCGGACGCCGGCCCGTGGCCATCTCCGCCGGCACAGGCGACATCGAGGACCTCTGGGCGGAGGACGGCGAGCGGATGGTCATCGGTCCCGGAGACACGGTGGAGACCGCCGGGTTCGACATCGGCGGGCTCCTCTTCAACACGGGCGAGGCGACCGTCAAGCTGAACGCCCTCTACCGGGCGGAGCAGAGCGGCGCCACTCTGAAGGGATACCACGACGGGACCGAGGTCGCCAGCCTGGCCCTCGTAGACAGCACTTCCCCCTCCGGTCTGCAGGACGGGGTCGTCTCGGCAGCTCTTTTGGCCGCTCTCCCCTCTTGGGACCTGGCCGGCCTGGAGCTGACACTGGAGAACACTGGTAGCGGGGACATCGAGATCGACCGGGTCTGGCTGAGCATAGAGATCGCGCTCCCAGCCTTCCGCAACATCACCCTGGCCGCGGGCTCCGAGCTGATGCTCATCGACTCCACCCTCGGAATCGACCACAGCGGCGAGCCCGAGACTCACAACACCCTCGCCATCCGCGACACCTCGCGGGCGGAGATATACGGATTAACATGCGAGGAGGGGACTGGGCAGCCCTTCGCCAACGCCATCACTCCGGCCCCCAAGCAGATAACGCTTCTCACATCAAAGACTAGCAGCGAGCACACTGCTGCGGCTACAAATCTTAACGACCTCCTCGTGGAAGACGGGACCACGTATCCCGTGGCCGCCGGGGAGACCTTCGAGGTAGTCTTCAGTGCTAGTGGACTATCTGGAGAAATATCAGAGACTAAGCTAGTAACTGTCGCCGATGCTACCGGCAGTAACACAAAGCTACAGTGGTCGCTTGATGGCATTGAGTATTATTCTACCGACATAAGGCCCAATGCTTACCTAGCAGAATATGACGCTCTCCTCTCTGTAGATGCTTTGGAGGATTTGGAGAGACTGCTAGTTCGCTGCGATGTCGAGCCCGCAGAGGCTTTTGGCTTTGACTATCTCGCGATAGAGGTCACAACTCAGCCCCGTGCCAACATCTACAAGTGGGCCGACGTCACCGTCCTGGGCGACGATAGCCAGCCCATGGCGGATGTGGCGGTCGAAGCCTTCCGTCAGGATGGCGGCCAGTGGGACGGCACTCCCCCGCAGGAGGTGCTCGACTACCTGGATGCACTGGAGCTGGAGCACGAGTTCACCGATGAGAACGGCCTCGTCAGGCTGCCTCTGCTCGCAGACACCCTCATCGGAGGCGCGCTGGTAGAGGTTGAGGTGTCCAGCAGCACCTATCGCGTGCTGGCCACGGCTCAGGGCAGCTCCGGACCCCTCATGGGCCAGGAGTCGGTGTCCTTCAAGCCCTACCCCTACCTCATCGCCGGCTCCAATGACGACACCATCAAGCCGGTCTCGATAAGCATCAGCGGCACTCTCGCCGACCTGTCCGTCTCTGCTCCCCGCATCTACAACGCTGCCGGTGACCTGCTGACGGACGATCCCACTCCCGCGGGACGCACTGAGACCCTCACGATCGAGTTTGACGTGAGCAACCTCGGCATGGCCACCGCTCAGGACTTCCTCGTCGAGCTCATGGATGGGGACCAGCCCGTCTACGCTGAGCTCGTGGAGTCCCTCAGCGCGTGGGGATCAAGCGGTGACAGTCAGACCCTCAGCTTCGAATGGGAGGCCACATCCCCCATCGGCGTGCGCGAGCTTCGCATAGTGGTCGACAGGCAGAGCATGGTTCTCGACTTGGATCCCCTCAACAACGAGCAGGTCTTCGATGTCGAGGTGCTGCTTGCGCCCACGCAGACGGTTGACGACCCGTTGGCGATCTACGGCAGCAGCTGGATGATTACCGATGCCGTGGAGATAATAGAGTTCGTCAGCTACGACAACATCACCATCGCCGGCGAGGACGCTGTGCTCAAGGTCAGCAACGGGCGCCTCCTCATGGCGTCCAATCACCTGCTTGGCCGCGACCTCTCCATAACGGTGCGCGATGGAGGCACCCTCCATCTCGACAACTCGCTCCTGGGCTCCCTGCTCAGCGCTGGGAGCGGCAGCTCGCCTGTGCTCACGGTTCGCGTGGAGAGCGGCGGCAAGCTGATCGCCGAGAACAACTCGGTCCTGAAGTTCCCCGGCCACCTGCTGGTGGACCGCGGAGAGCTGACCATCATCGATTCCGAGATTCGCGGGATGGTCAACTCCGAGGCTCGCGACCCCACCGGTGACATAGGCTACTACTGCGACTCGAGCGTCTTCCCCGCCGATCGCTTCGGCCACTCTCCGGTCATCACGCTCTTCTCCAGCGACTTCCTGCTGCAGAACTCCATCATCCGCGACCTGCAGAAGGGCGGATCCCTGGGCTCCAACGCCTGGACCGCCGACTACGGGTTCCTGAAGGACGACCGCTGGCGGGATGACGTCACCTACGTCCTGAGCCGCGACTTCGGCAGCTTCGTCGGAGATGACGACCCCGAGATGCTTGTGGCCATGGACGGGGAGAGATACACCATCGCTGACAGCGAGGAGCTGGAGCTGGGCGACTTCGACAACGGAGGACTCCTCTTCGCCGAGGGAGGCGCAGGCCTCGCTCTGAACGTGATCTATCGGGCTGGCCTGGCCTTTACCGGTGCCAATCTGGTCGTCAGCCACGATGGCAACGTCCTCCAGACAGTGGCCTTGGAGGCCACTGAGGACGCATCGGGAGAGAGGGATGTCCAGGTCAAGGTCGACCTGCCCGGCCTGGCCTCCTGGGAGCTCTCCGATCTGGAGGTCCTCATCGCCAACAATGGCGGGGAGGACATAGAGGTCGACTGCATCTGGCTCAGCGTCGAGCTCAAAGTTCCAGCCTATCGAAACATCACCTTGGCCGGTGACTCCGCGTTCATGCTCATAGACTCCTACATCGGAGTCGACCACACCGCCGCCCCTGGGCTCCACAGCACGATCGCCGTCCGGGACAACTCCCAGGCGGAGCTCTACGGATTCAGCTGCGAGGAGGGTGACGGTTGGCCCTTCGCCGACCCCATCAGCATCCTGCCCACCATTCTACCCCCGGAGGTGAGCACCAGCCCCGAGGTCCATCTCTACAAGTGGTCCGAGCTCACCGTTCAGAACGAGGTCGGAGGCCTGCTGGCCGGCGTGGAGGTGGAAGCCTTCACCACCGACATCCTCACGGGCTCGCTCGTTCCTGCCCGGTATTGGGACGGCAGCGCCTGGGACACCGTCCCGCCGCAGGAAGTGCTCGACTATCTCGGCTCTGGCGCAGATTACCAATTCACGGATGAGCACGGAGCGGTCAAGCTTCCTCTGCTCACTGACGTCATCGCGGCCGACCCGTCTGCCCGGTCCAGTCACTCCTATATCCTGAAGCTCACCGCCCTCACCGCCGGTGACCCCATCGAGGGCCAGGTCTCCGTGACCTTCGACCACTACCCCTACCTCGGCTCGGGCTCCAACGGTGATGTGATGAAGGCGCTGAGCATCACTCTCGACGGTGCACTGCCTGACCTCTGCATCCCCGAGTATCAGATTTACGATCGCGACGGCAACCTCGTCCTGGACAGCAACAACCTGCAGGTCGGGGACCCTCCCCTGGAGGTCAGCCGCACCGACCGCGTCGAGATCGAGTTTGAGCTAATCAACCGCGGTGCCGCGGGCGCCAACGGCTTCCTGGTCCGGATATATGACGGGGAGGGCGAGGATGCCGTGCTGCTCGACACCATAGAGATCGACCACCTCGGCCCGTGGGCGGACAGCGCCGGCCGCAGCAGGACGGAGAGCTTCGAGTGGGTGGCGACCCACCCTGCCGGCATACACAACCTCCGCATCGTGGTCGATGAGGACGAGATGATTCCCGATGTCAATCCCGGCAACAACTGCTGGGTGATCGAGCTGGACGTCCTGCCCGCCGCCGAGCTGCGCATCGACGGCCCAAACCTCATCATCGACGAGGACGACGGCGCCCAGATAGTGCTGGACTTCAACAACATCGGCGACGCGGACATCAACGACTATCAGGTCTACTTCTACGTCAACGGGATTCTGGTCGACACCGTCACCTCCCCGGCAGAGCCGCTGACCCCCAACCGCTGGGCCCGAGCCGCGTACAACTACGACCACGGCGGCGTCGCCGGACCTCTTGTGGTCAGGGTCGTCTTCAGCTCCCCCGAGCTCCTCGATGACGTGGATGTCGAGAAGGACCTGGGAGTGGACCTGAAGGTCGAGTCGGTTCAGACCAACAAGAGATGGTACGCCCCCGGCGAGAACATAACCGTCTCCATCCTGGTCCGCAACAACGGCGTCTACGACGTCCTCGACGCTCGCCTTGAGCTCACAGTGCTCCAGGGTGGCAACCTGGTCACGGCTCACACCCTCAATCCGGCCAGCATCGCCGCCGGGGCGAGCGAGAGCGTCCCCTTCGTGCTGCAGGGCCTCGATCCCGACAACGGGCCGGTCGTGGTGGACTACATCGTGGTGGTCCGAGCCAACCAGGGAGACCTCATCCCGGAGTCCGACTTCGGCAACAACGAGAAGTCCTACGAGTTCTACATCGATGACGAGCGCGCCGACCTCTTCGTCGAGAACCTCAACACCGGAGCGACCGGCGACAAGGGCCCCATAGGCAAGCCGCTCACCATAAGCTTCGATCTCAAGAACGGGGGCAAGAACGATGCCAGCCGCCCGCTCATCAGCATCTACATGGAGCAGGCCGGCGTCAGGACCCTGCTGAAGGAGTACGAGGTCCAGGGCACCGTCCCCAAGGCCGGCAGCGCCCAGGGCAACAGCATCCCGATCAGCTTCCAATACACTCTCGACGGCGAGGTGGGCACGAACAGCCTGGTCGTGGTCCTGAACGAGAACCGCGCCATAGCGGAGAGCGACTACACCAACAACGAGGAGGCCAAGACCTTCCAACTCAGCGCGCTGGAGCCCCAGCTGCAGCTGAGGACCTCCCTCTCCAACTTCAAGGTTGGCGACGACATCTACGTCTTCGGCGAGGTTGTCAACAAGCACAACACCAGCCAGCGCCTGCCGAACGTCACGATCTCTCTCGACATCTACAACCAGGGGAAGCTGGTGAACACCATCTCCTTCCGGTCCTCGGAAAGCGGGCGCATCTCCGAGTTCATCACTGTCAACGAGCTCATGGCCGGCAGCACCCAGATGTTCTTCAGCATCGATCTTGCGGGCCAGCAGCACACGCAGTCCATCTCGGTCACGGTCGCGTCCTCCCTTGATGGAGGCGGGGCAGACTGGCTGCTCTGGGCAATCATCGCCGCGGTCATGCTGATACTCATCCTGCTCTTCTCCTTCTACATCTACCGCTACAGCCTCGGCAAGATGGTCGAATGCGGAGAATGCGGATCCCTCATCCCCGAGGCCGCCTCTCGCTGCCCCAACTGCGGGGTGGACTTCGAGGTGGGAACCGCCAAGTGCAGCGAATGCAGCTCCTGGATACCGTCCAACTCCAAGAAGTGCCCCGAGTGCGGCACCTCCTTCATCGGCACCATCACCTCCGACGAGGAGGAGAGCGAGTACATACAGCTGATGCGGGAGGGCTACGGCCACTACGTGGACGTCTACCGCGAGCAGGCCCAGGAGGAGATGGGCAAGAAGTACAACGACCAGCGCTTCCTGCGCTGGTGGACCGAGCACCCCAGCTACGTCTCCTTCGAGGACTGGCTCTCCCAGGAGGAGGCCGAGCGCAAGGAGAAGACCTTCAAGTGCCCCAGCTGCGGCAGCATGAACGCCCAGGGCATGACCCAGTGCGTGCGCTGCGGCCGGGACTTCAGCAAGCATGACGCCGACCTCGTCGAGGAGCCGGCACCCATCCGCCGCGTGGTGGTCCGCCGCCGCAAGGGCGCGGAGGAGCTGCTGCCCGAGGAGGGAGAGGAGGGCGACGACCCCGACATCCGCGAGAGGATCGTCCTGAAGGATGAGCCCGAGATAGAGGAGGCCCCGCCCCGCAAGCGCTCCCTGTTCCGCCGCGAGCCCAAGGAGCCGGAGCCCGAGGCGCCCTCCGCAGAGGAGGCTCCCGCGGAACCGATCCTGAGGAAGAGGTCCATACTGAGGCGCGAGCCCAAGGAGGAGCCTGAGCCGGAGGAGTCTCCCGCCGAGGAGGAATCCGTCGACGAGCCGGCAGAGCAGGATGAGCCTGCCGCTGAGCCCGTCGAGGAGGAGCCCCCCGTCGAGGAAGTCGCGGAAGAGGAGGACACCCCCACCGCTGACGACGGCGATGAGGAGATCTCCGAGGAAGAGGAGCCTGCTGAGGAAGTCGACGAGTCGGAAGAGATCGACGATGAGGAAGAGCTCTGAGGCCTGACCAGTCGCAGGTCAGAGGAAAGAGGCCGCTTCAGTCCTCGGCACCGCGGGCGGCGGCCTCGGCTCGCATCTCCTTCAGCGACTCTCGCACCTTCTTGATGACCGTCTGTGGGTCGCGGTAGTACGACGAGATCATCTGCGCCACGTCGCGGAAGTCAACCACTTCCCTCAGGCGCATGTAATCGAGAATGTCTATGCGGCGCTTGACCTCCCGGTCCATCTCCCGCGGCGACCAGTTGCGGATGGCGCGGGCCTTCTCGTAGACGTAGGAGTGGCCGGAGTAGCGGAAACCGTCATCGGCTGGGTTCCAGGTGAAGACGGTGTTGGTGATGAGTCCCCCGGTATCGGGGTCGACGCCCACGAACTCGGTCAGGGACTTCACCCTGCGGGCCATCTTGTCGCCCACTCGCACCTGACCCTGAAGCATGATGACGTCCAGGGACGTCAGCAGCGCCCTGGGCAGGTTGATGGGCTCGTTCTCCAGCCGGTGCACCATGGAGGGCACGTCCTCGGCGTGGAATGTGGAATAGGAAGGGTGTCCGGTGGCCATGGCCTGGAAGACCACATAGGCCTCCTCGCCTCGCACCTCGCCCACCATCATGTACTGGGGGCGCTGGCGCAGGGCCGCCCTGAGCAGGGCGAACATGTCTATCTCCCCGCCCATCTCGCCGCCGAAGGCGGGGCGAGTGACGCTGGGGATCCAGTTCTCGTGCGGGAGGTTCAGCTCCCGGGTGTCCTCTATGGACACGATCTTCATCTGTGGCGGTATGAAGAGCAGTGAGGCGTTGAGAGTGGTGGTCTTGCCGCTGGCAGTGCCACCGCAGACCATGATGGAGTTGCCGAACTCGATGCAAACCCAGACATAGGCCATCATCTCGGTGGACATGGTCTTGAAGCGGATCATGTCCACCGGCGTGAAGGGGTTGTCGCGGAAGCGCCGGATGGTGAAGGACGACCCGCGCTTGGTGACGTGCTTGCTGAGGGTCGCGTTCAGACGCGAGCCGTCAGGCATGGTGGTGTCCAGCATGGGGGCGGCCACCGAGATGTGGCGGCCGCAGCGCTGTGCCAGCCAGGTGACGAAGCGGTCCAGCTCCCCCTCGTGATGGAAGCGGATGTTGGAGCGGATCGAGCCGAAGCGGCGATGGTAGATGTAAAGAGGGATGTCAACGCCGTCGCAGGAGCAGTCCTCCACGTCGGGGTCCCTCATCATGACGTCGATGGCCCCGTAGCCGACGAAGTCTCTCTGGATGTAGTAGATGATGCGGCGGAGGGACATCTCGTTCAGGTTGATGCCCATCTCGTCGAGTATGATGTTGGCGGCCTCCTCCAGGCGCTCCCGCCGCTCCTCGTCGCTGATCTCCAGGCCAGCTTGATTGAGCGTGGTGGTGAGGGCCTTCTTGAGTACCTGCAGCAAGGCGTCCTCGTCGTCGGATATGGAGGGCTCGATGACCTCGTAGAGGTACTCCCCCAACTCCCGGTCGAAGTTGATGCGGACGTAGGTGTAGCCCTCCTCGATGGTGTTGATCTCCACCTCCCTGACGTCCGGGTCGTGCAGGTGAGGGATCTGGGTGATCTCCCGGTCCTCCTTGATGCTGACCGGAATCTTGATGCGCATGGGCTTGCCCATGATGCTCACCAGCATGGAGCCGTACTTGGCACCGAAGCTCGCCCGAGTCTTCGCGCCCTGGCTGCCGCTGAGGCGATTGCGCTTCCGGCGGGAGGCCATTCACACCCCTCCCAGGATGCGGAGCGCCATCACTCCGCTCAGGAGCATGATGAAGGAGTGGCGCATGCCGTTGGATATGGAGCCGTCCGCCAGAACGCCGGCCATCAGCCCGTCGCCCACGGCGTGAACGATGACCGAGAGCACGAAGATTACCTGGATCTGCTGGATGACGTCGACGTTGATCATGGACACCCCGCCGTCCGCGCCGACATTGGCGTCCACCATGCTGGGCAGGAAGACCCCGTTCATGATGAAGATCGTGGCGATGAAGACGAAGTAGGCGATGTAGATGACAATCATGTAGGTGGACATCTCCAGCCTTCTCTCATCCTCCGCCAGCTGGGTCTCGCGGGCGTCGTGGGCCACCATGCTGAGAACGTCGGCGACGTTTCCGCCGGCGTCGCGCGGCCCGATCACCGACAGCACCGCCCCGACA